>NZ_JBNPOQ010000012.1:0-124279 GCF_050315235.1 Bariatricus sp. SGI.019
CCTGTCCCTTTTTATCTCTTTAAAACAGTCCTGTGATCTTTCCATCCGGATCTACGTCTATTCTTTCTGCTGCCGGAACTTTTGGAAGTCCTGGCATTGTCATGATATCTCCGGTCAATGCCACGATGAATCCGGCTCCTGCGGACATCTTAAGATTACGTACTGTAATATCGAAGTCTTTTGGTGCTCCAAGCTTGGTCGGATCATCTGTCAGGCTGTATTGTGTCTTGGCCACACAGATTGGTGCATCTGCGAATCCCAGGTCTGTCAGCTGTTTTGCCTGCTTCTGTGCTGCCGGTGTCAGGACGGCTTTTCTTCCGCCGTATACCTTCTGCACGATCTGGTCTAATTTTTCTTCGATGGTTCCTTCTAATTCGTAGCTGTAGTGGAAGTTATTTGGCTCTTCACACAGACGGATTACTTCTTCTGCAAGTTTGATTCCGCCTTCTCCACCTTTTGCCCATACTTCTGAAAGTGCGACATTTACACCGACTTCTTTACATTTTGCCTCTACCAGGTCAAGCTCTGCCTTAGTGTCGGTCGGGAATGCGTTGATGGCTACCACACATGGAAGTCCGTATACGTTCTTGATATTACTTACATGCTTCATCAGATTTGGAAGTCCCTTTTCCAGTGCTTCCAGATTCTCCTGATTCAGGTCTGCCTTCGGAACTCCGCCGTTATACTTCAATGCACGAACGGTTGCTACGATAACAACTGCGTCTGGGTGGATGCCTGCCATACGGCACTTGATATCCAGGAACTTCTCAGCACCAAGGTCAGCACCGAATCCTGCCTCTGTGATCGCGTAATCAGACAGCTTCATCGCCATTCTTGTAGCAGTTACAGAGTTACATCCATGTGCAATATTGGCAAATGGTCCCCCGTGAACGATTGCAGGCACGTGTTCCAGTGTCTGTACCAGGTTCGGTTTCAGTGCATCCTTCAGAAGTGCGCACATCGCACCTTCTGCGTGAAGATCATGTGCTGTAACAGGCTTCTGTTCAGAGACTTTTCCATAGGTATAGCCAACGATAATACGTCCCAGTCTTTCCTTCAGGTCTGTGATATCCTTAGACAGACACAGCACTGCCATGATCTCAGAAGCAACGGTGATGTCATATCCATCTTCTCTTGGCACACCATTCACTCTTCCGCCTAATCCATCCGTTACAAAACGAAGCTGACGGTCGTTCATATCCACGCATCGTTTCCATACGATCTTTCTTGGATCAATGTTCAATTCATTTCCCTGGTATATGTGGTTGTCCAGCATAGCTGCAAGCAGGTTGTTCGCAGCACCGATCGCATGGAAATCACCGGTAAAGTGCAGGTTAATATCTTCCATTGGTACTACCTGTGCGTATCCGCCGCCGGCAGCACCACCCTTGATTCCGAATACCGGTCCCAGAGATGGCTCACGGAGTGCTACCATAACCTTCTTATCCAGCTTCTGCATTGCGTCAGCAAGACCAACCGTTGTGGTCGTCTTTCCTTCTCCTGCCGGAGTCGGATTAATCGCTGTTACAAGAACCAGTTTTCCGTCCTTCTTATCTGATTTCTTCAATAAATTATAATCAATCTTTGCCTTGTACTTCCCGTACTGCTCCAAATATTCATCGTCAATTCCCGCTTTTTCGGCGATGGCTGTGATTGGCTCCATCTTACATTCCTGTGCGATCTCAATGTCTGTTTTCATCTTTTTTGTTTCCTCCTTACAGAATATTATTGTCTTGAAATACCCTTCTTGCGATACGTCCTTTCTTATTCCAGGAAATCCAGGTTTTCCGGGGAATAAAAAAGGACAACACTTATCACTTGGATAAATGTTGCCCAGACGGTCGGCCATAATAAATTCTGATTCCCCTGTGGTACTCCACATCTATCCGTCAGTTATCAGAATCCTCAGTTATTTCATATCATAGAATATGATACAGAAAATGTCAATCCAAAATCGCGTTTTTTCCTTATTGCGCTGCATCAGGCATCTCAACATTCTGACACATGGCATATACTTCTCATGCTTCTAACTTGTTACTTATAATTGATTCTGAAGGACTTTGCCCAAGATGTCAAATGCAATAAAAGTATATGCTATCTCTTATCTTCCACACAATTCCCAATAGAAAATATACTGCTGCAATACTCCCTCATACCCTTTATATCTCCTTCTTGGAAATCCTCTTTTGTAATGCGCATCCAACGCCTGTCTGATATGTGTATCTATCGGAAATGCCTGAAGATGGTGCAGTCCGAACAGACAGATACAGTCTGCCACCTTTTCTCCTATTCCAAATAATTTCAGCAATTCTTCTTTTGCTTCCTTGTAAGGCATTTTCTCAATAGCCGCCAAGTCTACTTCTCCTGCCACGACACTTCTTGCCGTTCTTACGACATATTTGCTTCGATAACCCAGATTGCACTCCTTTAGTGCATCTTCCGTAAGCCCTGCCAACGCCTCTGGTGTGGGAAATGTATAATATGCCTCCCCACGAAAGTTTACCCGCTGTTCACCATATTGTTCACAGATATTCTGAATACATCTGCGTATCCGCACGATATTATTTTGCTGGGAGATCAAAAAAGACACGATCATCTCCCACAGATCCTGCCTGAGGATCCGTATGCCCGAACCATATTCCGCCGCGTTGACCAGATATGTATCATTCGGATTAATCTTCTCTATGTAAGACATGTAATCTATATCCAGATCAAAGTATCCTTTCCAGAATTCCTCAAGCTCCGCCTCGTCACAAGAAAATACACAATCCATCCCATGTTGCTCCACCTCCAGATAACGCCCGGAAGCAATCACGCTGTAAGTGGTTTCACCAATCGGAGTCATACGGAAGCATTCACCCGAATCACAGATCTGTGCGATAGAAAAATTCTCAATTCTTTGCTTTACCATAGTTTTTTCCTCTCTCATCAACTATCGAATAGATAAACGTTGGATCACTGACAGCAACTCCCATCCATTTTCCAGTTCTACATCTGCCAGACTCACCGCATCCGGACACGGACGTTTCCTGTGATTCAGCCAGATACTGTTCCATCCGGCACGATTGGCACCCACGATATCATTCTCATAGGTATCGCCTATATACCAGACATCCTCACCCCTGGCGCCTAATCTGTCCTGTATATATTGAAATGCGCGGACATCCGGTTTGTGATATCCAATCTCCCCAGAAATAAACAATTTGTCCTCATCAAACCACTGCGTCACCTGCAACACTTCCAGCTTCCTTCCCTGCGACTTGCGGCTTCCGTTGGTCAGCACAGCCCTCGGAATCTCCTGCTCTCTACAGTAATCCAGAATCTCTTGCATAAAATCAAAAAGCACGATTTTCGTCTGGTGATAACGATACTCCCTTTCAAACGCTTCACTCTCTTCCCTGGTAATCCCGAACCCCTTTTCCTCACAAGTCATCTGCATCCTCCGGAAGAAAGCATCCTCCGGCAAGATCAAACCTCGCTTCTCCTTCTCCAATACAATATCCGAACAAATCCTCGACTGACAGAACAATTCTTCACAAGAAACATCCGTCTTTCCCACTAATATTTTTTCAAAAGCCATCTGAAATGGCCACATCAAGTCATACATCGTATCATCTACATCAAATACAACAAACATGATTATTTTTCCTTCCCTAGTTAATTTGGGACGGGGGTTTTTTCATTTTCCTCCGTCCCCAATTAAAATATCCGTGTCCCAGATTCGATTTGCCCTGTCCCCAATTAGACTTAGGTTCTCATAGCACCATCAACAGACAAGATCTCGCCAGTCACATAACTTGCCATATCGCTTGCCAGGAACAAGAATGCATTTGCAATATCTTCTGCTTCTCCTACGCGGCGAAGTGGAATTGCATTGATCAGTGGTTGGATCATCTGTTCGGGAAGTGCTGCGACCATATCGGTCTTCGTAATTCCAGGTGCTACCGCATTTACTCGGATATGGCTTGGTCCTAGTTCTCTTGCCAGCGACCATGTAAGTCCATTTACTGCTGATTTGCTGGTCGGATATGCAATTCCGCTTGGCTGACCGGAGATGCTGACCATGGAACTGGTATTTAAGATAACTCCGCCGCCTTGCTCTTTCATGATCTTTACAGTCGGCATTACTCCGTTCATGATTGCATTGACATTCAGCTGCATGATCTTCGCAAATTTCTCAGATGTGTAATCGTCAATCTTTGTGCTGTCAGAGATACCTGCGTTATTGACCAGAATGTCGATTCTTCCGTACTTTTCTTTTACCAATTCAATCTCTTTTGCAACTTCATCGGCATCACTCAGATTCGGCCATGCTCCGGACACTTCCCATTCAGAATTCTCTTCCTTTAAAGAAGCAAGTGCCTTGTCTACAGTCTCCTGACGTGAACCAAACAATACAACTTTCGCTCCATTTTCCAGGAATTTCTTTACAGTTGCGTACCCGATACCACGCGTTCCTCCGGTGATGACTGCCACTTTACCTTTTAACATCATAAGCTCTCCTTTCTGGTTATTGTTAATAGTTTCGCCTATGTACACTATACTATCCCATTGATAATATTCCCATAAGTTTGTTAAATATTTTTCAATCTTTTTTTGATAACTCCTGTTTTTGTCAACATTTTAAAATCTGATTTTTATTCTTCTTAATATTCTCAGAAATATTATTGTTTCTTTTGTAAATTTTATATTTCGTTTTTGTATTTCTTATGTTTTATTTTGATTACTTTTGCAAGTTTTCCTTCAAAAAATATTATAGAAATGTCAAATACTTTCTGTCTAATTCTTAACATATTTAAATATTTCCTCGCTGACACCCTTTTGCCCAGAAATCGCTTTCGAAACCGTTACCATACTGACATTTAATTTTAGAGCAATATCAGATAATCTTACTGATCCCCCCATATTTTAATTGGGGACAGGGATATTCTAATTGGGGACAGGGATATTTTAATTTGGGACGGAGGAAATTGAAAAAACCCCCGTCCCCTATATTGAACTCACGACCTCTGTGATTAGTTTTTTGAACTGCTTCGCTACCCGGTCTGCGGTCTCCTGAACTTCGGTGTGGTTCAGCTTCTTTTCTGACATTCCTGCTGCCAGATTGGTGATGCAGGAGATTCCGCACACTTCTATTCCCATGTGGCGTGCTGCCATGGCTTCACATGCCGTACTCATTCCCACGGCATCTCCGCCCCAGCTTCTGCACATGCGAATCTCTGCCGGCGTCTCATAATTCGGGCCAGTAAGCTGTACATAGACTCCTTCCCTAAGCAAAATCCCCATCTCCTGAGCTGTCTTTTTAATTACATCCCGCATACGCCTGCTGTACACTTCACTCATATCCGGGAATCTTGCTCCCAGTTCTTCCAGATTCGCTCCGATCAACGGGCTTGGCACAGCCGTTGTGATATGATCCGTAATCAGCATAAAGTCTCCCGGCTCATAGTCATAATTGATTCCACCGGCTGCATTCGTAAGAATCAGCTTCTTTGCGCCCAACATTCCCATCAGACGTGTCGGAAGTACCACATCCGACATCGGATATCCTTCATAATAGTGAACCCTTCCCTGCATGATCACTACCGGGACATCCTTCACATAGCCGAATACAAACCTTCCCTTATGTCCCGCCACGGTAGAAATTGGGAAATGATCGATATCCGCATAATGAATGGTCTGTACTGCCTGTATCTCATCGGCATAGTCTCCCAGTCCTGAGCCCAGGATCAATGCTACTTCCGGCTGAAAATCCGTCTTTTCCCGTACACTTGCAACACAAGACTGCAATTTTTCATATACTTTGTTCATATTCTCCCCCTTATCTCAATTGCTCCAGGATAGAACTTCCGATGGTTCCCTGCGGCATCTCGACCCCAAAATTCTCTGTAACAGATGCCCCGATCACTGCAAATGTATCCTGATTCTCCAATCTTCCTCCACTTTTCATCTTCTTCGAATAAGCCAAAAACGGTACATATTCTCTTGTATGATCTGTGCCCGTATAGGTCGGATCATTTCCATGATCTGCCGTCAGAATCAGAAGATCGTCTTCCCTTAAGCCTTCTAGAAGTACACCAAGATTCTGATCGAACTTCTCGATCTCTCTTCCATATCCTTCCACATCTCTTCGATGACCCCATAACGCGTCAAAATCCACGAGATTGACAAAACATAATCCATGAAAATCTTTCTTACAGATCTCGATAGTCTGTTCCATCCCATGGACCGAACTATTGGAATGATATGTCTTCGTAATTCCCTCTCCACAGAAGATGTCGTTGATCTTTCCGACTCCGATGACATCATATCCTGCATCCTTCAGTGCATTCAATGCCGTTGGTCCGGTTGGTTTCAGAGCATAATCATGGCGGTTACTGGTCCGTCTGAATTCACCTTTCTTCTTGCCGACATAAGGCCTTGCAATGACCCGTCCAACCTTCCACTCATCCTTCATGGTAAGCTTTCTTGCAATCTCACAGCAACGATATAAGTTGGCCAGATCGAAGGTCTCTTCATTTCCACAGATCTGCATCACCGAATCAGCAGAAGTATAGACGATCATTGCACCCGTATTAATCTCCTCTTCTCCCAGCTCTTCGATGATCTGCGTCCCGCTGGCACTTTTATTTCCTATAACTCGCTTTCCACACTGCTTTTCCAGCTCTGCAATCAGTTCCGGCGGAAATCCGGTCTCTGTAAATGTCTGAAATGGTTTCTCGGTCCGGATTCCCATCATCTCCCAGTGGCCGGTCATGGTATCCTTTCCCTTACTTGCCTCCGTCAGAAGCATATACCGTCCGACAGGTCTGTCTATCCCTTTCATCTGCCCTGCCGGGTGAAGATTCAACATACCCAGCTTCTCCAGATTGGGGATATGAAGCGTACCCATTTTTTCCAATATATGGCCAAAGGTATCCACGCCTTCATCGCCGAATTCTGGTGAATCCGGCATTGCCCCGATTCCAAGCGAATCCAGAACAACCACAAAGATTCTCTGATATTCCTTCATCTTTTCTCACCTCATTAACATTTTCAATCGATTCTTCACATCTTCCTTAGCAAAAGCGGATTCTGCCGCATTTCTCATAAGCAGAAGGATCTCATCATCACAGATCCCATATGTTTTCTGGATAAATTCCAGTTCTTTTGTCATAGATGTATTGCTTACGGTCCGATTGTCCGTATTGATCGTAACGCAGATGCCAGAATCCAGGAATTCCCGGAGCGGATACTCCGACGGTCCATTCACGGCTTTCGTCTGAAGGTTACTGATCGGGCACATCTCAACCCCAACGCCGGCTTCTCTTACCAGCTTCTGTACATCCGGCTTCCGCCGCATTGCAATTCCGTGTCCGATTCTTCCGGCACCGACGCTTACTGCGTCCACAATATTCTGTGCATTTCCACATTCCCCGGCATGTATGGTAAATGGCATTCCTAAGTCCTTCGTCTTCTGAAATAATTCCATAAATTCACTCATCGGATACTGGGCCTCCGCCCCTGCCAGGTCTGCCGCACACACGCCCGTTCCTAAAAACTGACGCGCGGTCTTAAGCATCTGATAATTCTGTTCGGCACTGTGATGACGCATAGCACAGGTTATTACATTATATTCTATATTGAATTCTTTCTTTCCTCTTTCCAGTCCCCGAAGAAGTGCCGCTATGACACGCTCTGTATTCATGGACTCTGTCACGGACAGAAGTGGGGCAAAGCGAATCTCCGCATAGCAGACATGTTCCTGACTCATGGTATGAAGCACGTCATATCCTGCTCCTTCCAGTCCCTCTTCATCCTTTAAACAGACTCCCGGAAGATCGAACTTTTCCAGATATTCTGCGAGACTTCTGCACTCCTGTGTTACACTCAGCTCCTCATCCAACACCGTCCGTCCAAGACGGGTCTCCAGAAAGCTTCTGCTAAGCGATCCATCCAGGTGGCAATGTAATTCTATCTTTGGCAACTTTTTTAATTCTTCCCTTGTCATATCACAGCCCTCCTATATTCCTTGACTGTCGACATATCCCATGGATCATGCCAGATTATCTGGTCCAAATCCCATCGGTATCATCTCTTTTAAGGTGAATATCTTATAATCCTCCTTGCTGACTGCCAGAATAATCTGGAAAGTCTCCGGGTCACAGAATTCCATCATGACCTGACGGCATACCCCGCAGGGTGCTGTATATTCAGTCAGCACACCATCCTTTCCGCCCACAATGCAGATAGCGGTAAATCTTCTCTTCCCTTCACTGACCGCCTTGAAAAATGCGGTTCTCTCTGCACAGTTGGTCGGAGTATATGCTGCATTTTCAATATTGCATCCACCATAGAATGTTCCGTCTTCTGCTAAAAGCGCTGCCCCAACCCGAAATTCAGAATAAGGAGCATAAGAATAATCCAGCTGCGCCATTGCCCGTTCGATCATCTCTTCTATCAGTTTCTTATCCATCTGCGAACACCTCCGTATTCTTATCGATACCTTAGTAACCAGACGCCTCTTCCTTCTTCAGAAGCTTAATGATCCGGCTGGTTCCAAGTCGATCCGCCCCAAGTTCCAGGAATCTTCTGGCATCCTCCATAGAAGTGATTCCACCGGCTGCCTTTATCTTCACCTGAGGTCCCACATGTCTTGCAAATAATTCGACATCCTCAAAGGTCGCACCGCCGCTGGAGAATCCGGTGGACGTCTTGATATAGTCAGCCCCTGCTTCTGTCACGATCTCACACATTTTTATCTTTTCTTCTTCCTCTAAAAGGCAGGTTTCTATAATTACTTTCAATATCTTATCGCCACATGCCGCCTTCAGAATCCGAATCTCTTCCGTAATCAGATCATACTTTTTGTCCTTCAGCCATCCCACGTTGATGACCATGTCAATCTCAGAAGCGCCATTTGCAATGGCATCTCTCGTCTCGAATTCCTTTGCCTTTGTAGTCATATATCCATTCGGAAAACCGATTACCGTGCAGACCGACACGCTTCCCTGAACATATTCACTTGCCTGCTTCACATAACTTGGCGGAATACATACGGATGCCGTCTGATATTGCATGGCATCGTCACAGATCTGTCTGATCTCCTCCCAAGTCGCTGTCTGTAATAGAAGCGTGTGGTCTACGTGTTCCAATATCTCTTCTTCACTCATCTTTCTTATCTACCTCTTGTTACTTTTTCTCATCTTCGCGAATTAGCCTGCGGATTGCTTCAACCGCCACCTGAATCGCCATATCTGTATCATGTACGACCGGATTCTCCAGTCCCAGTTTCTCTCGTTCCTGATTGGCCATAACGAGGAAGCAAGAACCTACCCTCACATGCAGATAGCTTGCTACAACGAATAAGGCTGCTGACTCCATCTCAGACGCCAGACATCCCAGTCTCTTCCAGGCCTCCCACTTATTCATCAGCTCGTAGCTTACCGGTTTGATCTCCGGCTCATGCTGTCCATAAAATGCATCTTTACACTGAACAACCCCTGTATGAAACGGATATCCTTTTTCCCGCGCTGCCAATGCCAGTGCATTGGTCACTGCAAGATCCGGCACTGCCGGGAACTCAATCGGAGCATATTCCTTGCTCGTCCCCTCCATGCGAATTGCTCCTGTCGCAATCACAATATCTCCACTTTTGACTTCCGGCTGCATGCCGCCACAGGTTCCGATCCGGACAAATGTATCTGCTCCGCATCGATACAGTTCTTCCATTGCAATGGATGCCGATGGTCCTCCAATGCCTGTCGACGTCACACTGACCTTCACTCCATCCAGAGTTCCGGTGTAAGTTACATATTCTCTATTATCTGCAACAAACACCGGGTGATCCAGATATTGCGCAATTTTTTCACATCTCTTAGGATCTCCTGGCATAATCACGTAGCGGCCTACTTCTCCTGCTGCCACCTGAATATGGTATTGCCTGCTTACATCTTCTGAATAATTCTTCATATTGTCTCGCCCTCTTTCTTATGATCACACTTCATTTTACTTCGACAGCGCAGAATCAACGCCTGTTCCGGACAACATGTGACGCATCTCCCACATCGGATACATTCTGCAGAATCAGGATTCTCTACAGGATGAACATCCATGGGGCACACTGCATGACATTGTCCACAGGAAACACAACGTGTCTGATCGATCTCCATATGATAGATACTGATCTTATTCAATATACCATAGACAGCGCCCAAAGGGCACATTACCTTACAAAAAAACCTACATACAATCACGCATCCCACCAGTGTTATGACCAGGATTCCTGCCTTAACTGAGAATAACGCGCCAATCGTCTCCCGAAGTTCTGGATGCGTACTAAGAAGGGGAATTCCTCCTTCTAATGTCCCGACCGGACATATGTATTCACAAAAAGCAGGTGCCCCCATCCCCAGCATATTGGTGCTGACAACCGGAAGAAGCAGCACAAATACTGCCAAAAGAATATATTTTACATATGTAAAACCCTTCCACAGCTTCTTCTTTGGTGCGGGAATCTTATAGAGCAATTCCTGAATCAATCCAAAGGGACATAAAAATCCACAGATTGCTCTTCCACATATAATTCCCAGCGCCAGTATGAATCCAACTACATAAAAGCTGACATTAAAATTCACAGAACCACTTACTGCCTGCATAGCTCCGATCGGACAGGACAACGCTGCCGCCGGACAAGAATAACAATTCATTCCCGGATTGCAGAATTGCTTCCATTTCCCCTTATATATCTGCCCGCCGGCGAAATTACCAAGATACGGATTGGAATATCCAAACGCTGCAATCTGGATAATCTTCCTCTTTATTTCCTGCTGAATCTTCATATAACTACCCCAATCCAATACATTCCAGACAGATATTGACCGCCTTATTCCATACAACAGAAACCTCGCCTCGGCAGATGCCATACACCATGATTCCAATTGCGATGACCATAAGAATCATCTGGAGCTTCCATTTCTTATTCTGACTCATTCATATATTCCTCTACATACTTCTTATATCCACTTACATTCGCCCCTATGATGGAATTACCCACAAGATTCCCTTCCCGATCTACAAAATACGTTGTAGGAACTCCAATCATCTCACTGATCATCTCATCAAATTCTCCTGCTGCCACCAGATTCTGATAGGTCACTCCTGTCGCATCTACAATCTGCTGCGCAGAAGAATATTCCTCTGAATCCTCGGATTCCACGTCCACAACAATTCCTATGATCTGTACGTTCTCCGGCATCGATTCTGACCATTCCTCCAGATCCGGCAATTCATTGATACATGGGCTACAGTATGTTGCCCAGAAGTTTACCACCGTCAGATCCGCCTGAGCGAAGATATCACCGGTGACCTCATTTCCCTCAAGATCCACCGTAGAAAACTCGGGCATCACATTCGGTGCTTCATCTTCAGAAGATGAAGCTACTTTCTCTTCTGAGCCTGTCACCTTCTCTTCTGAACTCGAACTGCAGGCACACATGCTAAGGCACAATGCCAGGATGATAAGTACTGATATATATCTTTTCATTACACATTCCTCCTCTTCTTACATATAGCATGCCACTCCTTGTCCGTTTATACAATTGATTTTTTCAATTTTTGTCCATTTTTCCAACATTTTACGAGAATGATAATATGGCAGCCGCCAGTTCATCACTACTGACAGCTGCCTTTGTATTGCTCAATCTTTATTCTATTCTCTGGCGAAGTTCTTCATTCGCTTTCTCAACATTTAATCTTGTCAGAATCAATGTAATCAAAAGATTGATTATCATTGGAATCCACAGATACATAATATGCAGCATATTCATGCAGGAAGCAGATTGTTCTGCAGCACCTCCTACATAACCACTGATCGCAAGCAACCATCCTGCCAGTGCTGTTCCAATACCTCCACCGATCTTCGTTCCAAGAGAAGTGCAGGAATACATGGTTCCATCCACTCTTTTTCCGGTTGTCAGATATGTATATTCTGAGCATGTTGCAATCAAAGCATTCATATCACCCTGAAGTGGACTCATACCGATTGCCGCTATTGCAGTACATGCGAGCATCAGTGGAACACTTCCCATATAACCTGCGATCAACACCCCGAGTCGTCCTACTGTTCCCAGTGTATATCCATAAAAGTTCAGTCGATACATCCCTTTAAACTTCGCGACTAATGCAGGGGTAAATAACAGTCCAAGAATCATCGGTATATTGATCGCCCAGGAAAATACACCCAGAAGATTGGCATTTTTCAGAACATAAGTCATATAATAAATGCCCATATTCAATGTCGCAGAATACACCTGCATTAATATGTAAGAGGCACAGATCATCAAGTAATACTTGTTATGCACCAGTAATTTAAAGGCATCGATGAGGCTATATTTTTCCTCCTGTACATCCTCATTCTTAGTTTCTCCTTCTGCAAGTTCTTCCGGAGTCAGCTCTTTTACAGACATTACAGATATCGTATTCGAAACAACACCTACGATTGCATAGATGATGGCAACTGTTCTCCATGCGCTTGCACCGCCTCCAAAGAATGCAACACAACCAACGGTAATGGTCTGAATCAGCATACTCGTTCCAAACGCGAACATAAAGCGAATTGATCCCATCTGGACACGTTCGTGATTATTCTTCGTAATCAATGCTGTCAGGGCAGAGTACGCAATATTATTGGCGGTATAGAATCCCGCATTCAATAATGTATATGCGATAAAGAACCATGCATACTGTGCAAATGCACTGATATCTGCCGGAATTACAAAGATCGCCACCAGACAGATTGCACATCCAAAATAACCATAGAACATCCAGGGTCTGGCTTTTCCCATCTTACTATGCGTCTTATCAATCATGGAACCAAAGAATATATCACTGACGCCATCAAATAATTTGGAGACTGCAATTAAAGTACCTACAATACCGGCGTTCATGCCGACCGTATCCGTCAAAAAGATCATTACAAATGCTGATAACAAAGCGTATACTACATTACCGGCAATATCTCCGGAACCATAACCTATCTTATTATACCATTTTAAATATGTTTTCTCTTCCATCTCTCATTTCCCCATTTAATTTTCTTGTTTATCTAACAACATTAATTTTAATGTAAACGTAAATGTTTCTTCATCCAGCCTGTACTTCTTCTGCGGCCTTGGTCCACAACTGTTAGAACCAATCCCATTTTGCCTGTAGTCCAGATTCAGCACTGTACTTCCGCAAGGCTCTAATTCATAATTGTGACTCTTCATTGTCAGTTCTTCCTGCGTATATATGGATGCATTGAACGAAAATGTACCGTCACTATATGCACGAAGTTCTCTCTCTTCTCCACTGACCACAACATAATCACAGTCATAATGGCTTCCATTTTCCTGTGGCTTCAGATAATCTTCATGAAGAGCTTCAACTGTTGCTGAATATATGCCGTGGCTTGATGCTCTACACTTATCAATATAACTTTCTTCCGGCCCCATTCCATAATAGGACACCCGATTCATCTGTCTCGGCAGAAATACTCGAAGCCCGAATCTCGGTAATTCTGGAAAATCCATATCTCTTATCACATCCATATTGACAGAAATCTGTCCAGAATTCGTAATTGTCCAGACGGTCTCCATATTCATCATCTTCTGAACAGAGACTGCCGACAGTGACATCGTACTGTGGATCTCCAGGGCCTTTTCTGTCAGTGTGTAATTCGTCACATAGGCTCTCGACACCGCCTTGTCATACATCGCCTTATACCATTCGGTCTTGATGTACATATCATTATCTGTCGGTGCTCTCCATACATTCAGTTCCATCGGTCTGTCCAGGTAATCCTTCCCATTCACGCTTAACTGGTCAAATGTTCCGTATAGCTTATTGTATACATATACAAATGTACTTCCTTCCACGATAAGTTGCTTCGACGTTTCTGAAACCTGAATTCCGGGAAGTTCCCTGCTCTTCTTTTCCGTTTCTTCCTGCCATGACAGACTTTTTTGATTTCGTGTATCTTCATTGTCCAGTTTTATCTCATCTTGCCCCAACAGATATCCCTGTTCCCGAAAAGCATCCGCTTCTTTCAGATGATAGTAAACCTTTAGATAGACTCTGCCCTTTTCAGGAGCTTCCACAGGCATATAGATCTCTGCTTCCTTGCGAGCGGGAATAGAAGGAAGGTCTTCTGCAAGAATTCTTCCAGAAAAAATTACATCTCCATCTACATTTAATTCATAAGTAATGTATAGATAATCTCTCAGATCAACATAGTTCATCTCATTTTTCAATACCAATATCCCTGTATTCAAATCATAAGAGACGACCCGTGCCGGCCTGTGGACATTCTTATATTCCAGAAGTCCCATATGCGGCGTTCTGTCCGGATAGACAAGACCATCCATACAGAAATTCCCATCGTGTAATTCTTCCCCGTGATCACCGCCATAATAATAGATTTCTTTTCCGTCTTCTGATTCTCCCTTATAGACAGCGTGATCACACCATTCCCAGACAAATCCTCCACAGATGCAATCATATGTTTCAATAAGTTCAAAATAATCTTCGTAGTCCCCGGCACCATTTCCCATGGAATGGCAATATTCACACATAATATATGGTTTATCAGGTTTTGATTCTACATAATCAAGGACTTCTTCAAATCCCGGGTACATACGGCTATAGAGGTCAATATTAGAGTAATCATACTTTCTTCTGCGTCCTTTATAGTAAGCACTTTCATAGTGAGTCAGTCTTCCCGGATCATACTGTTTGGTCCATGCAAGTGCTTTCTCAAAAGTACATCCATAGCCACATTCATTTCCCATAGACCAGATGACGACACAAGGCCGATTCTTATCTCTTTCTACCAGCTTCTTCGTCCGATCCAGTGTTGCCTCATCAAATTCCGGATTGTCAGAGATCAATTCATTCCATCTGCTTGCCCTCTCTTCGTCCGTGTCATTGGAATAGCAGAGCATCCACGGTCCATGGCTTTCATTGTCAGCCTCATCAATTACAAAGAATCCATATTTATCACACATCTGATAGAACATCGGCTGATTCGGGTAATGGCTGGTACGAATGGCATTAAAATTATGTTTTTTCATCAGCTCCATATCCTGTTTCATCTGATCGACACTGATCACGAAGCCTGTTTTCGGATCTGAATCATGTCTGTTGACTCCGCGGAATTTGACCGGAGTGCCATTAATATAGACTACACTGTCTTTTACAGCTATTTCTCGAATCCCCACATATTCTGTGATCACTTCATGCTCTGTCTCAAGAAACAACGTATACAGATATGGCTGTTCACTGTTCCACAGATGCGGCTGATCAATTACAAATTCTGTATCTCCCTGATATACGAACTCTGCCATCTTCTTATCTTCAGCATCATATAGAGATGCCTTCACCGGAACGGTCTGATCAAGATACTTTGTGCGAATACTTACAATTGCTTTCTCTTCTTCGATCCGGGTATTGATGAAGTAGTCATAGATGCACTGTACGGGCCGTTTCATCACATACACATCTCTGAAAATCCCGCTCATTCGAAACTTATCCTGATCTTCGAGATAACTTCCGTCACACCACTTTAACACCAGAACTGCCAGCGTATTCTCTCCTTCTTCAATATAAGGCGTTACATCAAATTCACTAAGCGCATGAGATACCTGGCTATAACCTACATATGTACCATTCAGCCACACATAGAAGCAAGAATCTACACCTTCGAATTCCAGAAATGCTTTCGGTGCCCCGGCATCTCTCTGGTAAGAAAACTTACAGACATATGCTCCACATGGATTATCCTGTGGCACATAGGGTGGATCCACCGGAAACGGATACCTGAAATTAGTATACTGATGACTGTCATATCCATAATTCTGCCACATCCCGGGAACCAGAACAGTATCAAAGTCTTTTGTCTGAAAATCCCGTTCATAAAATGACTCTTTCAGATCGTAAATACTGTCATAATACCGAAATTTCCAACTTCCATTCAACATCTGTATACGATCTGAAGATTCTCGATGTTCAATCAGATCATCCATTCGTGTTGATGACGGCACATAATAAGAACGATCGGGCATTACATTTTCATGCAGCATGTGAAGGTCCTCATAATAATGAGGTACAATCATAATCTTTTCCTCCCTTTATACACTTTTTTTAACTTTTATCATTGTACATATAACACTTTGAGTACCCTTGTGTTTGCTTATATAATAAGCCTGTTTCTTATATTTTTACATAAACCGAAATAGACAAAACATGCACAAAATGATACACTTTATATAATGAATCTTCACTCTGAAAGGTGGTATCTGAATGTACACAGACAGTGCTTACTGGCAGAATAGCCGTCTTGATTTTAAAGATAAAAAACATCCTCTGTTTGTCGGAAGTGCCGGAACATATCATTTATATTCCAAGCAGAAGCTCCCTACTTACCGGCCCAGGGGACGTCTGGATTATCAATTGCTCTATATCGCATCAGGGAAAGCACATTTTTACTTTCATGGAAAAGAAGAGATCGTACCTGCCGGTAATATGGTACTCTATCGTCCCAAGGAAGAGCAGCGATATTATTACTATGGAGTTGATCACACAGAAGTATACTGGGTACATTTCACGGGAAATAATGTGAAGAACCTGTTAAAAAAATATGGCATTCCTGACCATGCACACGTGATCCATACCGGAACCTCTCTGGATTACAAGAAGATCTATCTGCGCATGATTCAGGAATTAAAGTTATGCAAACCCCATTATGAGGAAGTTCTTGCCCATTATATGGAAGCATTATTTATTATGATCAGTCGCCTCCAGGGGGATCGTCCCAGAATTAAGAGTTCTTATCTGATTGACGAGATGGATCACACGGTCACTTATTTTCACCATAACTATCATAATTCTATTAACATAGAAGAATATGCGCATCTACATGGAATGAGTGTCAGCTGGTTCATTCGCAATTTTAAAGAATATACAGGCTCTACACCAGCGCAGTATATCCTCTCTCTGCGGATCTCCAATGCGCAAAGTCTGCTCGAGTCTACCACTTATAATATTACTGAGATCGCGAATATTGTTGGTTATGATAATCCTCTATACTTCAGCCGGCTATTCAAAAAACAGTGCGGCATATCTCCATCTGAATTCCGAAGACAGTTAACAGAATAGTATCGTTACGAAAAAAATCCATCAAACACGGATTGTATTCCATGTTTGATGGATTTTAAACTATTACTCCCACCGGCTTTGCGTGCGACTGCAGATATTATTCCACTGGCAATCTCCACAGATGCTCCTCATTATTCGGGCATCTGGAACAGATCTCGTCCGTATGAACTACCAGTTTCACTGGAACATTCTGTTGAAAGATTCCCAGCATCTTCTCCATATGTGCCGAAAAGCCCTCGCTGTAACCTCTTCCTATAAAATATGCCAGGCACATTCCGTGATGCGGCCGTATCGGAATGGCCTGAACTTCCTGATTACTGGAAAGACACATACTTACGAATCTTTCTGGATAAGACGAATGCAAGTGCAATCTTCACAAGATCCGGGATGATAAATGGAATCACGCACCAGCCTAAGACTGTTCCAAGACCTACTGCACCGGTATTTCTTGCATACACTACCATAAACCATGCTGTTCCAAGTGCGTAGCACACGATCAGCCCCACAACCATGGAGATAATCTGAATGACCGGTTTTCTTCCCAGCAGAGTTTCCATGCCCCACATAACCAACGCAGAAAATAAGAATCCGACAATATAACCACCGGTTGTATTCAGGATAACGCCAATTCCGCCGCTAAATCCGGCAAATACAGGGACACCGATTGCTCCCAGAAGAATATAGATCAGTACAGCAAGTGATCCTCTCTTTCCGCCCAACACACCGACCGCCATGAACACACCGAACGTCTGTAAGGTAAATGGCACTGCCATAGGAATAGATATCCAGGAACAGATTGCCATAAGGACTGCAAAGATAGCAATATATGCCATATCGTATGTTTTACTTCTTGTTGCTTCCATAGAACTCATAATAGCTCCTCCTAATGATGTAAATACTATTTGTACGGCAACAATTTAACATACTATCTTTTTATTGTCAACTTTATTTTATTTTTAGTTTACAATTAATTGCTTTTTTTAGCGGCCTTATATGCTTTTCTCTCTTTTTCCAGGATTGGCTGGAATCTATCTACTTCTTTAGCAATTATATTATGTAAGAGGAGCATACAGATCAAGTTTGGAATTGCCATTAATGCATTCATAATATCAGAAATGTTCCATACAAGATCTAAAGTCTGTGTTGCACCGACATATACAACCAAAGAGAATACCACACGGTATATAATATTGTATTTGTGACTCTGGAATAAGTATTCAAAATGCTGCAATTGCAATTCCTGTAATAGAACATACTACAATGGTATCAAAAAATGTACCTGTCATATTAATATAACCCTGTCTTACCGGATCGTCTGTTGTAGCTGCGGCAGCAGTAATGGCTGCAGAACCAAGGCCTGCTTCATTGGAGAACACACCACGTGCAACGCCGTAACGGATAGAATTCATTACAGATACTGTAATTGTTCCAAGTACACCACCGCCAATTGCCTGTGGATTAAATGCCATTCCAAAGATCATATACAGACCATTAGGAATATTCTGCCAGTTCCCGACAATAACAATCAGTCCGGCAATCACATAGAAGATAGCCATTCCAGGTACAACCACGGAAGATACTTTAGAAATAGAAGTAATACCACCCAGAATGATTGCAAGTGCAAGTACCGTAAGTATAATTCCAGTGATCCATGCAGGTATACTGAACGCCTCTGTCACAGAACCAGCGATAGAATTGGCCTGAGTCATATTTCCAATTCCAAAAGATGCCAGCACGGAGAACAATGCAAATAAAAATCCCATTGTTTTGCCAAAGGTTTTATTCTTGAATGCATTTTTCATTGTGTACATTGGTCCGCCAGACATCTCGCCTTTCTCATTGACTTCACGATATTTGATTGCCAACATACATTCGCTGAACTTAGAAGTCAGTCCGAAGCATGCGGAGATCCACATCCACACCAAAGCTCCAGGACCACCTGAGAACATGGCAGTTGCCACACCAATAATATTACCAGTTCCAATCGTAGCAGCAAGCGCCGTCATTAACGCAGAAAAAGGGGATACATCACCTGTTCCTCTTTTTTTAGTTCTTGCCTCTTTACTTAACACGCTGTGCAACGCATATCCAAGATTCCTCCATGGAAGAAATCTCAACCGCACTGTAAGAAAAATACCCGTACCGACAAGCAGCACCAACATCACAGGTCCCCATACAAAGGAATCTATCGCCCCAACAATTTCATTTACTCTCTCCATAACTCTACACCTTCCTTTCTCAAACTATGGAATAAAAAAAGGACAAGGCGTTGACCACCTTGTCCTTATGTTTCATAATTCTACACAAATTAGTGAAATTGTCAAGTTCTAATTAATCAAATGACTGTTCTGTACGATTGATGATCTCGTCCTGCAGTGGTTTATCCAGGTTACGGAAGAAATCACTGTATCCTGCGACACGAACGATCAGATCTTTATAATCTTCTGGATGATTCTGAGCATCGATCAGTGTCTGTTTATCAATAACGTTGAACTGAATATGATGTCCATCCATGGAGAAGTATGAGCGGATCAGACTGGCCATATTATTCAGGCCTTCTTCTCCAGCCACAACATTTGGTGTAAACTTCTGATTCAGAAGAGTACCTGCTGTTGCCAGATGATCCATCTTTGCACAGGACTTGATAACTGCTGTCGGTCCATTGGTGTCTGCGGATTTCTCTGGAGAAATACCTTCAGATACTGGTTTATGTGCTTTTCTTCCATTTGGAGTTGCCAGAATTACATCACCAAAGTATACATGACAGGTAGTAGGAAGCATATCTACACCATATTTTCCACCCTTCATGTTCGGACGTCCTGTGATGGTGCTTCTGTATAATTCAAATACTTCCTGCATAATGTCATCTGCATAGTCATCATCATTTCCATATTTTGGAGTTCTGTCATGAACCATACGATAGATTGCATCATATCCTTCAAAGTCATGCTCCATAGCTTCAATCAACTCTTCCATCGTGAAGTTGTGATTGTCATATACATTATATTTTACAGCAGCAAGACAGTCTGTAACCGTACCGATACCTACGCCCTGAATATAGTTTGTATTGTATCTTGCGCCGCCTGCATTGTAGTCTTTTGCATTAGAGATACAGTCGTTGGTTACAACAGACAGGCATGGTGCCGGCATCTCCTGTGCATATAACTGCTCGATAACGTTATTACCACGGATCTTGATATTTACAATGTGCTCTAACTGCTTCTTAAATGCAGCCCAGAGTTCATCATAGGTCTTAAAGTCCTTAGCATATCCAAGTGGCAATCCAATCTGCTTTCCAGAATATTCATCATATCCATTGAACAATGTCAACTGGAATACCTTCGGGATATTCAGATAACCGGTAAGGATATAAGCTTCGCTTCCCCATGCTCCGGTCTCTACACAACCTGAAGAACCACCGCGTCTTGCATCTTCCAGACTCTTTCCTGCATTGATCAGCTCCATGATCTGAGCTTCTGTGTTATAGAATGCAGGCTGACCCCATCCTTTTCTTGAGATCTCACATGCTCTCTTTAAGAACTTGGCCGGTGTCTTCTTACTGATCGTTACGTTAGAGTTTGGCTGAACCAGCTTCATCTCATCCATACAATCCAGAATCAGGTAACTTACATTATTAACACCATTGCGTCCGTCCGGTGTAACACCGCCGGTATTGATGTTCGCAAAGTCTGTATAAGTAGCACTTTCCTTTAATGTGATACCTACTTTTACCGGTGCAGGCTGGTTGTAGAACTTCACCCACAGACATTCCAGAAGTTCCAGAGCCTTCTCGTCATCCAGAATACCTGCCTCCACATCTCTCTCATAATATGGGTTCAGATGCTGATCAAGTCTTCCCGGGCTAAATGCATCCCATGGATTCAGCTCAGTTGTAACTGCAAGGTGTGTGAACCAGTATAACTGAATTGCCTGCCAGAAAGTCTGAGGCTTGTGTGCCGGAACAACCTCCAGGTTCGCTGCAATCTGAAGAAGTTCTGCCTTTCTGGTCTCATTTTCCTCTTTCTCTGCCATCTCAAGCGCAAGCTTATGATAACGCTCTCCCAGAATGATTACTGCATCACAGGAGATGTCCATAGCCTTCAGCTCTTCACATTTATTCACTGCTTCCGGATCATTGATATAATCCAGTTCATCCATTGTCTTATGAATCTTCTCTTTATAATCCATATATCCGGTAGTAAATACCTGCTCACCACCACAAGTATGTCCCGGACCTCTCTGCTCCATAAATTCTGTAAACATACCTGCACTGTAGCATTCCTGCCATTCCGGAGTCATTCTTGAAAGGATCTTCTCTCTCATACTTCTTCCTGTCCAGTATGGAATGATCTCCTCTGCCTGAAGCTTTCTGTCTTCTTCTGTTGTATGGAAGGATACCAGCTCACGTTCACTCATGACCACCATATCCTCTACACTGTGACAGCAAAGTTCCGGGAATGTAGGTGATGCCTGCGGATCCTTACCTTTTTCGCCGATGATCAGCTCTCCGTCTCCCAGATACAAGGTCTTCTTGGAAAAATATTCTTTCAGAACCATTGCTCTCATAACCGGGATTGAATATCTGCCGTCATTTTCTTTGTAGAAATCAGTCTCGATCTTTGCTCTCTCAAGATCAATGTGAACAGGTGTCGTCACACTGATTTCCCGAAGTTTCTGAATTCTTTCATTCATACCACGTAATTTTGCCATATGTTTACCCTCCTATTTTTGTGTTCTGGAATCCGGATTCTACGAAGAGTCTGACGAAGCTCTCCATCTCTTCCTTCTCCGGTGCATGTAAATCTGTTCCCTTATATTCCATATCCAGCTTGGAATACTTTCCACTTCCTGTATCATGATACGGAAGCAGATTAATCTGAGCCGGATGAATATCATGTTCTTTCAGAAACGCTATCGTTTCTTTCATATTTTTTTCATTACCATTTACTTCTTTTATTGTTGGAATTCTGATATATATTCTTGCTCCATCCGCTGCAAGACGAATCAGATTATCAAGAATCAATTGATTATCCACTCCGATATACTTTTTGTGAAGTTTTGGATCCATAACCTTTACATCATAAAGAAATGTATGAACATAAGGGAGAATTGCCTGAAACTTCTCATATGGAACATATCCGCATGTATCAATCGTAAGTGTAACATCCTGGCGTTTTAGCTCTTTTGCAATTGCCAGTATATAGTCTATATCCATTGCCATTACTTCTCCGCCGGAAAGCGTCACGCCACCGCCAGATTCTTCATAAAACATCTGATCCTTCATCAGCTCTTTTATCAGCTCTTTTACAGAATATTCCCGTCCTATAATCTCACGAATTCCTATTGGACAGAAGTTTACACATTTTCCGCAGAATGTACATGCATCTTTCTTCATCTCTGGCTTTCCATTCTCCATGGATATTGCCCCATTCGGACATACCTTTGCACAAGTTCCGCAGCCAACACACTTCTCCTTGTCACACTGCATCTCTTTTTCAAACCGCTGAGTCTCCGGATTGTGACACCATTCACATTTCAAAGGGCAGCCTTTAAAAAATACAGATGTACGAATTCCGTCGCCATCATGGATAGAAAACTTCTGAACATTCGTTATCAGCGACATCTCGTCTCCTCCATTTTCATAATCATGAAATATCATTCGATTTTTTCTTCCCTATTTTCATAATACAGTATTATTGTTAAATTTTCAACATATTTTATCAGGTTTTTTTTCATAAATCTGATGTGTCTTTTTTGTGCATTATCTCTAAATATCCATTGTTTTAAGTTGATTATTTTCACAAATTACAATATAATGAAAATATCGCTATAAAATCTACTCATTTTATATAAATATGAAAACGAGGTGTTACTATGAAAAGTATTCAGGAAATCGGAAATACTATTAAGCAAGAGCGTCTGAAACAGGGAATGACATTACAGCAATTAAGTACTGCAACGGGTTTTTCAATCGGATATCTGTCTCAGTTCGAGCGAGGGCTTTCCCAGATTGCCATTGACTCACTGCATAAGATCACAGATGTTCTTGGCATGGAATTTATCGATTTTTTCCGTGAAAAAGAATCCTCTCCTTCTGCCTCACCAGTCACAAGAATCTACGATGCCAGCTGTGATAAGGTCAGCGACCAGATCATTCAATATACTTTAAGTCAGAATGCCAAGAACTTTTCCTATCTTCCACGGCTTTATCATCTCATGCCTCATATCGGATCGGATGAGAACATAGAATTATATGCTCATGAAGGAGAAGAATTTATCTATGTGCTTGAAGGTGTTCTGAAATTATATGTGGAGGAAGATGAATATATTATGTATCCGGGAGACAGTGTCCAGCTTGATTCTACCAAGAAGCATAACTGGACCAACTGCGGGACTCAGATTACCAAGATTCTGACTGTGAATATGCCAAATCCTTTCAAATAAAAATAATCCGTAGCATTCCCTGCAATATCTGCAGAAATACTACGGATTATAATTATTTATTTTCTCTGGCAACTCTGACTACAGTGCCCACAGTCACATCCACAGCTGCTTTTCCCATTTTTCTTATTTCTTCTCATGATCACAACCGCAATGATCACAACCACAGCGACCGCCAGAAAGACAAGTATATCTGCAATATTCATACCCTACCTCCTACTTTACAATCCAACTGCCATGCAGATGAGCCTTACAATAAAAGCAATGATCCACGCTACTACACACTGCCAGAAGACGACCCCAACTGCCCATCTTGCTCCCAGTTCTCGTTTAATAGAAGCAACGGCTGCAACACATGGTGTATACAGCAGAGAGAATACTAGCATCGTAGCAGCAGACAGCGTTGATATTGCAGTCTGAATGCTGTTTCCAAACAGAATTTCCATCGTAGATACCACACTCTCTTTTGCCATAAACCCACTGATCAGTGAGGTTACGATACGCCAGTCTCCTAATCCGAGAGGTCCCATGATCGGTGCAATCCACCCAGATATGATAGCCATCAGACTGTTAGAAGAATCTTCTACCATATTTAGCTGAAGGTCAAAACTCTGCAGGAACCATACCACGATCGTTGCGATCAAAATGACGCTGAATGCTTTGCTTAAGAAATCCTTGGCCTTTTCCCACAATAACTGTGCAACATTTTTTGCACCCGGCATACGATAATTTGGCAACTCCATAACAAACGGAACAGCTTCGCCTTTAAATAGTGTATTTTTAAACAGAAGGGCTACCAGAATCCCAACAATGATCCCCAGAATATAGATTCCTGTCATAATGAATCCGCCCTTACCCGGGAAAAATGCACTGACAAAGAAAGCATAGATTGGAAGCTTCGCTGTACAACTCATAAATGGAGTCAGAAGGATCGTCATCTTACGGTCTCGTTTACTTGGCAGTGTTCTCGTTGCCATCACGGCAGGAACAGTACATCCAAATCCAATCAGCATCGGAACAATACTTCTTCCTGACAGTCCAATCTTTCTCAATAATTTATCCATGAAGAAAGCAACTCGTGCCACATAACCACTATCTTCCATAATAGATAAGAAGAAGAACAAAGTCACTACGATCGGGAGAAAACTAAGTACACTTCCGACACCACCAAAGATACCGTCAATCACCAAGCCATGGAGAGCCTGATTCACATGAGCCGCAGTCATCCACTGATCCACAACCTCCGTCAATACATCAATACCGGTCTCCAAAAGTCCTTGTAAAAATGCACCGATTACGTTAAAAGTCAGGAAGAAGACCGCTCCCATAATGGCAATAAAGCAAGGGATCGCAGTCCATTTTCCCGTAAGAATACGGTCAAGCTTCTCTGAACGGACCCGCTCTTTACTTTCTTTTGGCTTCTTCACTGTACGTTCACAGACATACTCAATAAAGTCAAAACGCATATCCGCAATGGCAGCACTTCTATCCATACCGCCTTCTTTTTCCATCTGTACTACAATATGCTCAATCATAGCCAGTTCATTCTTGTCCAGTTCTAGCTGCTTCAGAATCAAGGAGTCCCCTTCAATCACTTTTGTTGCGGAAAAACGAAGCGGAAGTCCTGCTCTTTCTGTATGGTCTTCAATGATCGATTCCACGGCATGAATTGCACGGTGAATTGCACCGCCATGATCGTCTTTACTGCAAAAGTCCTGTTTCTGCGGACGTTCCTGATATTGTGCGATATGTACTGCGTGCTCGATTAATTCCCGGACACCTTCATTCTTGGCCGCAGAGATTGGAATAACCGGAACTCCCAGTAAAGCCTCCATTCCATTGATATCTATGGCACCATTATTATTCATGACTTCATCCATCATATTAAGGGCAACAACCATAGGAATATTCATCTCCAGAAGCTGCATTGTCAGATAAAGATTCCGTTCAATATTCGTTGCATCAACAATATTAATGATTGCCTTTGGTTTATCCCCAAGAACAAAATTCCTGGAGACAATCTCTTCACTTGTGTAAGGAGACATAGAATATATTCCCGGAAGATCTGTAACTCTTGTATTCGAATGACCTTTGATTGGACCATCTTTGCGATCTACTGTAACCCCAGGGAAATTCCCCACATGTTGGTTAGATCCTGTCAATTGATTGAATAATGTCGTCTTTCCACAATTCTGATTTCCTACAAGGGCATAGGTAAGTACCGTTCCATCCGGCAATGGATCTCCGTCATCCTTGGCGTGATATTTACCATCTTCTCCCAATCCCGGATGATCCGTAGGATATATTTTGTCAATACGGCTATGCTTATTCGTTCGTTCTTCAATTAGCTGAACATTGATCTGATCTGCATCTGCAAGACGAAGTGTCAACTCATATCCATGAATCTGTAATTCCATCGGATCTCCCATAGGTGCGAACTTTACGACTGTAACTTCCGCCCCCGGAATCACACCCATATCCAGAAAATGCTGTCTTAGAGCTCCTTCTCCGCCTACTTTCGTAATAACAGCACTTTCTCCGATTTTCAGATTCTTAAGTGTCATTTGTAACACCTCCATATATGTACATGATAATTATTTTCAATTAAAGTTATACCACGCTAACCAAAATTCGTCAAGACTATACAGTCTTGAATTTTTCTGTTTCTACTGATATAATAGAACAAACTTAAATGGTATATATTAACAGAAAATAGAAAGGTATTATTATGCGTCACAATAGATCTTCTGAAGATTATCTGGAAACTATATTGTTATTAAGCAAAAAGTTACCAGTTGTTCGTTCCATTGACATAGCGGTTGAGTTGAATTTTTCAAAACCAAGCGTCAGTGTTGCTATGAAACATCTGCGTGAAAATGGCTGTATAGAAGTAAACCAGGCTGGTTTTATTACTCTGACAGATAAGGGTATGCAGATTGCCACCAGTGTATATGAGCGTCATCAGGTACTCTCTGACTGGCTGATCTCTCTTGGTGTAGATCCCCAGACAGCTTCTGAAGATGCCTGTGAGATGGAACATCAGATCAGCGATGAAAGTTTCCAGGCTATGAAAAAGTTTATAAAAGAACACTCAGCAGTGTTAAAATAAAGTTTATCTATTCTGTCTGGGTGCAGCTCCACCTTTCATCTGTCCACCCATGTCTCCGTTTCCATATATAAGGCTATCCATGATAATTTTCTGTGTGCTGTTTCCTGCCGTCAGTGTATAGGCTTCTCCTTCTGTGATCTCCGGACAGCTTACAATCACAGAAGTATATTCCTTATCTGTCGTCCAAGAAACCAGTTCGTTTTCACTGCTGTCCGTAAGAGAAATGATGCTTCCCGCCGCTTGTGTATCTACCGTCACCATCATAATTCCCTGCGTGGAAGAATCACTGAAATTCTGCGTCATTCCTGAAGAACCCGCTGCTAAGAAGATTCCGCCTGTTATCACACCTTTCCCATTATAATCCAGCGAACCATTTCCATTATTTGTAGGTCCAGACACATAAGTCTCTCCACCTGATATGGTCAGATCACCATTCGAATCAATTCCGTCACCAGAAGCACTGACATGAATTGTCCCGCCTGATATGTGGATATATGAGCCTTCCTCTACAGCAAAGATATCCTCGCCGCCACCTTTGAATCCACTACTGTCATTGCCACCGGCTGCATTCAATCCATCATCGCTTGACGTCACGTCGATATCTCCACCTGTAATGTCAATAGTCAGACCTTCTAGCCCCTCATAGCTTTCTGATACTTGAATCGTTCCATCTGCAATCAATAGTGCAGAATCTGCATGCATTCCGTCATCCTTTGCTGTAATGTCAATGTTGCCTCCTGCAATGTATATGAATCCCAGGCTGGTATCATCTGTATTTGACGCGTGGATTCCATCCTTTCCAGTTGTGATATGGTAAGTTCCGTCTGCGATCCGTACACTGTCCTTTCCAGAAAGTCCATGCTTCTCAGCCGATATGTTATAAGTTCCGCTTGTTAATACCAAGTCATCTTTTGACACCACCGCGTGTCCCGCCGCTGCATTGATCGTCAATATACCTTCTCCATTTAAAGTCAAATCGTCTTTTGAAAATATCACCGCGTCAATATTATTGTCGTCAATCGCTGTGTAGATTCCCCCGTTCGTCAGGACATTGGAAGAACCGGATACAGTCGTAATAAACACCTTATCCGCAGAACGCACATAGATTGCTGCCGACTCTTTGCTTGTGATCTCCACGCCTTCCAGCACAAGCTGTACTTTATCCGTATCTTCTGCATCACAATAACCATTCCGTTTGCCAGCTCACCAGACAGGATATAAGTTCCTTCATCCGTAATCGTAATGGTATCTTCGTTGATCTGAACAGCATCTGATTCGCAGGAGCTTTTGTTATCCGAAAGAGTTATGCGTGTGCTGTCATCTTCATCATAACCAATCTCTTTATCCCGATCTGTAAACATATCCGATGTATCAATCCCACTTTCGTTGGACGTTATTTCTGTCTTCTCCTCTTCTGCGGTCACTGCATTTTCTCCAGCAGAGTCAGAATTTCCCTCGCTACAGCCTGTTAAAAACATTGCTCCTGTTAATAAAAGCACTGCTATCAAAAAAGCATATCCGATATAACCCATTCCAACTACAAGTCCGGTTCCCATGGCAAGAAAAATTGCACCGATTTCCTTTGCAGAACCCGGAACCGAACGGAAACGAACCAGACTGAATGCTCCTGCTACAGCCACACCGGCACCTACATTTCCATTGACCATCATAATCACTACACATACAATAGCCGGAAGCATTGCCAGTGTTGCAACAAAGCTCTTCGTATAACGTGTTTTCCACATATAGCTTCCTGTCAGAATAAGGCCAATAATCAGTGCACTGCCTACACATAGTAAGAAATCAGACAGTCCAATCACGCTTGTCATATCTGTATCAAAAACTCCCCGAAATATTGTATCAAGCATATTGAATTCCTCCCTTCATCTGCTGATAGGCTGTTCCATATTTTGAAAATGATATTTTATACAAATGGTTTCTGGTCAACGCCTCACTCATCCACAGCGGGATTCCCCCAGATGTCTTAATCTCCATCAAAGTCTGCCCCTGTTCCAAAATCGAAGTTCCATAAATATCACTTCCAAGAGACAGATCATCTTCCCGGTATAAAATATTTTCATCAAACGTTACCCGAAAATCACTTCCATCAAGTGCATAATAGGCCTCTCTTTCATAGGATAAAAAAACCGTCGGGTGAAGAGTTTTATAATATTCCCAAAAATATCGGATCTCATTGCCAATCTGTGAATGGTCGGGAAGTGGATTTCCGTTACATAAGCACTTCATTACTTCTGCTTCCGGACAAACCAGCCTTCGCTTATACACCACATGCTTGTATTTTTTCTTCAGTTCTACAAATACCGGAGTATCTTCACTTGCCGGACAGTAACTTCTCACCCGAAGCTTTTCTTTGTAAGTCGGTTTTTCCAGTGAATGACGAGCCAGCCGGTATGTCTCTGTGTCAAAATAAATGTTCCGTATTGTTGTCCTTTTGTACTGATCTAGCTTCATATAAGTTTCCATACTTTGCAACATATTTTCTTTCTGCTGCCGGTTTATCATATACTTCAATTCATAGCGTTTAAAAGTCATCTGATATGTCATGTCATTTGCTCCTTTGATTATTTACAGATATTACTATAACGAAACTTCCTTAAATTAACTTAAAAGTCTCTATAAAAAATGCCCAGATGGGAAATCCACCCGAAGCATTGTTTTTCAATAATCTGGAATTTTAACTTATGGGAAATATCACCGTAATCATCAACGATCTCTCATCCTCTGTCGATGCAACAATCTTCCCTTTATGTGCCTCTACTGTCGCTGCAACGATGGAAAGCCCCAATCCGTATCCTCCTGTCTGAGAATTTCTGGAACTGTCTGCACGATAAAATCTATCAAACAAATGATCCAGTTGTTCCCGCGAAATAGATTCTGTCGTATTGTAAACAGACAGGCGAATCCTCTTCCTCTCTTTTTCCAGGCATACCTTAATCCGTCCTCCATCTCCTGAATACTTCACCGCATTATCTAAAAGAATTGTTACAAGACGACTCAGCGCCTTCTCATCACCACATATGGAAATCATCGGTGTGATCTCACTTGTCAATATTTTATTCTGTGTCTTTGCCAGGGATTGATATGTATTCACGGTTTCTTCTACCATATCCGAAAATGGAAAATCCACCATGGTCATTGCTGTTCTGCTTTCTTCCATCAAAAACTGCATCCACGGAATAATTGTTACGCTCCAAAATTGTCGTAAGCGCCTTTGATAATGCTTTTTCATCTTCTGCAAATAATATACGCATACATTTACCTCTATTTCTATATAATCATAATCTATTTCTTATTTTCCAATCTACCAGATAAAAATTTATCAACACCCATTATTAATGATACTATCAAAATATCCTTAACTACACTTAAAATTTTGCTATATAAAATAAAAAAGCGGTTCATGATCTAGCAATTCCTGCTAATCATTACCGCTTTTTTGAACGTTCCCTGCGAGAATCGAACTCACAACTAGTGCTTAGGAGAGCTCTGTGGTTCTGTTAATCCCTGTCAAGAACTGATATATTTAGCCCTTTATTATCAAGGACTTTTTTTATTTTCGAATCAAATTCTGGTAATCTGAATACCCTTTCTGTCAAGACCAGATAAGACCTGAAAATTAGCAGATTCTTTGCAGCTGCTAACATCCGGGGAAAGCTCTGTTGTTACTGACAGATATCATATTCCGGCTACCATCCCCTTACAAGCGGGAATGATAAACAATATTCAATTGACCAGATTTCTATTATTACTATACACCGTTATTGAAAATTTGTCTATGGTGTTTCGACCACGACAGCCGACTTAAATACGAACATATCCAGTTGCCGGCCCGGCACTATTATCCCAAAATCCCCTTCATTTCAGTAATATCTCCATCATTTTGTCGCTAAATGATGGAGATATTTTCTTTATTCACCCCAGGCTACTTTTACTGCTTTTTCAAAATATTTAGCAGAATCACACAGATCAATTACTTGTTTCCAATGACTTTCCAAAGTAGGAATCAGCTGCTGGTATATACGATTATTCTTTTTATGACCTGGTATTCTTATTCCATGGTAATCCTTTTTTCTGGAAATAATATCCTCCCATGGATTTTGGATTTTTTCTATCTCCTCCATAGGATCAAAAGCAGCAACAATCCATGTATCTGTACTGTCACATGGCACCGTAATAATAATATCATTTCTCTCGGTATCTGTTCCAAGCCATTGTAAAACACAATGTGTTATATGGCTGCGATATCCTTCCGGTGTGTTCTCATGATCTTTACACGGAATATCTACCGGACATGAGCCATCTATTAACGTTTCACATCCTAATGGATGAACTTTCCCCTTATGCTCGCATTCGACAGTTGCACACCGACAATGAACCTCTTTTTCTTTCCGAGCCACGTCACCATCCATTTGAATTACAATCATATCAATCTGAGGAGAGATACCCTTCATAATCTTATCCAGATTCTGTCCTGTAGACTCACACCAGTTCCATACACCTTTCCACCCATTTCCGTACTCGCCTAGCATATTTTGTTCCGGCTGAATTCTCAGATAATCATTTTCTTCTCCGGTTATCTGATCGATCATGCATTTAAGTACAAGATAATCTGTCGGTCCTTCACCTACAATTCCTATCCTCTTTTTCATAACAGTTCCGGAACACCTCCCAGAAGTCCGTTAATCCAAAGTCTGGATAAGGATTGTCCTGTTTCTAAAAGTTCTTGAGAAATCTGGATTCTATTTAATTCAGCGTGCCCATACTTATTTTTATTAATGGCAAACAGTCGTATCCTATCATCCGCCAGATTCAGTCCATCCAGTACAAGGGGGTTATGTGTTGTCATGAAAACCGTCTTGTCGCTCTCAATTATCAGCTGACTAAATACTTCTGTGATTCTTTTTGCCAGTCTAGGATTTAAAGCATGATCAAAACTGTCAATCGCAAACATTCCCGGCACATCCGGATGCATAGCCAGTGTCAGCATAAACAGAACATACAAAGCACCTTCACTGGCATCATATCCGGTAAATACTGCTTTATCCTTTAAAAAACGATCCTGAAATTCGATGACCTGTCGTGTACTCGGAACTCCCGGATTCAGATTCGACTTTTTGGGCCTTGCGATATGAATATCCGATGCCCACTCGATTAATTCAAGAACATCATCCATACTCATTGCTCCAAACATTATCTCATCATCTACAGCCGAGAATAAATCCTCCATTGCATCAGCAAGTCTGCCGCCATTCAGTCCGATTGGCGTAACCTGTGTAGGATCTGCCACATTTCCACGCAGAGTAAGAGTATCCGGCTGATAAATTCCGTACCCAGAGATATAGTTTCCCATATCTGTATATTCTTCTCCGTTCAGTTTTTCTGACAGAGCATAATATCCTACCTTATTATTTAATTGTACGCTTGATCGATTACTTCGTCCAAATACATTTTCTCCGTTTTTAGAAACACTTTCCGAATGATATTTCCAGGTATCATCATCTGCAGGCGTAGTAAGATGTACAGAATATTCATACTCGTTTTTATTTCTCTCCCAGCTCATGGCAAAATCAACCGTTGGCATACTTCGTTCAATAGAACGAAACTGCGACTTATATAATGATGAAGTACTAAGCCGAACCCCCTTCCGCTGAAGACTATTATTATTCACACGGTCTGTCATGGCTGCACTCAGCACACCAATAGCTTCCAGAACAGAAGATTTTCCTGAACCATTGGCGCCAATAAAAACATTGATATTCCCAGGGCAGAAAGACACATCATAAAGTGATTTGAAATTTTTAATTTTGATTTCTTTTATATTCATTGAATCCTCCTCTTATCCCAAGTTTCTATAATATCTAATCTGATTTAATTATAATAATGTTTGAAAAATATGTCTATATCTAAACTCTAAAAAGCCTTTATTTTACAGCAATTAATTTATTTTAGATTTTATGTTTTTCTCTTTTTTTTGATACCTAAACAAATATTAGATATTATTCTTATTACATTATTTCCCTATTTAAAACAGAATAAACAAATACTTTCATTACTTCATTGTCTTCGCCAATGATGCAAGTAATGCCGCCATCTCCGGATTGGAGAGGACCTTTGCAAGCAGTTCTGCATCCACACCTTCCGGAACCGCTACCGTGTTTTGTGCTGTATTCGGATGCATCTGCGGATCCAGATTTTTCTTCTCATAAAAAGCCTCTTCAAATAATTCTGCATTTTTCTTCCGGTCGTCATCCAGGATATGGGAATATACATCCGTAACCATGCTGACCTGAGCATGTCCGGAGTCGCCCTGAACTGCCTTGATATCTCCACCATTCAGTTTCAACTTATAGGTAACACTGCTGTGTCTGAGACTGTGGAAAACAACCGGTGGGAGATCATAGTCTTTAATCAACTGATTCAATGGCTTCCGGATCGCACCATCCCCCAAAGGAAGACCAAACGTACTTGCCATGACCAGGTTATAGTCCATGTATTCATCTCCAAGAACTTCCTTTGTCTCATCCTGTTTTTCTTTCCACTCGATCAGCATCTTTGCGACAGACTTTGGAAGGAAAACCTTTCGGACACTGCTGTCTGTCTTCGGTGTTTTCAAAACACGGACTGTTTTATTGGTCTTGCTTTTTTCTGGAAATATCAGCAGCACATCTTTTGCATCCAACTCTTTTAAAGCGGATTTGCTCACTCGCTGGGATTCCTTATTGATAAACAGATATGCCCGGTTTTCCTCAATTGCTTCCTCCGAGATGTCCACACAATCCCAGGTAAGCCCCAGAAGCTCACTGATCCGGAGAGAGCAGGAGAAGGAAAGGTTCATTGCCAGCTTTAGCCGATCATCCTCACATACTTCCAGTGCGTACATCAGAGTTTCGGCAGTCCAGATCTCCCGTTTCTTTGTTTTATGTTTTGGTACGGTCGCATAGATACAAGGATTCTTCTCCATCAGCTCCCATTTGACAGCCTGTTTAAAACAGCTTCGGAGGAGTTTATGGATATCTCTGATGGTACTGGTAGATACATATTCATTCTTTCTTTTCCCAATTATAGGATTGACCACAGCCGGAGCTTTCAACAATCTCTGATAATATTTTTCAATAAAACGGGTATTGATCTCCGACAGTTTTTCATCCCCGATGATCGGAAGGATATAATTATTTATGAGAGAAACATTTCCATCATACGTAGATAATGCCCAGTTGTCTTTTCCATACAGGGCAACGTATTCTGCCAGAAGATCCTTCATGGTTTTACACTGCGGAATTATCATGGATCCCATTTCTTCTTTATATTCAATTTCTTTCTTGCGTTTCTTTGCCTCTGCCTTTGTAGCATAAGTTTCCCATTTCTGCTTCCGTTTCCCGTCTGCATCAGTATAGGAATAGATCACATTAAATTTTCCATTTCGTTCCCTGATCGATGCCATAATTTAACAGCCCCTTTCTGTATTTCTCTTTTCCAGCCACGCTTCAAATTCTTTTCGTTTGATCCGAACATGGTTCCTTATTTTTACAACCGGAAAATATCCTTTTGTGTACCAGACATTTATCATGGACCGGCTGACCTTTGCCATAAAGGCTGCTTCATCTATAGTAAGATACTGCAGATTGCCATTCCTTCCTCGTTCCCCGGTCTGTGCCAGTTTCTTTCTCCGATAATTCGCCAGTGCCACATTTTCTTCCATTGCCAGTTCTTCATAATCGTTCGCCGGATCCAGATGATATTCATCCTGCCCTTCCAGAAACTTCTGAAAGCTTTCCTTCGTGATTCTTTTTCGATCAGCGATCGTGACGAACTCAAAGAAATGCTGATACTTTTGACTATTCAGGATGCCATATACCTGATTTCTGGTGATTCCCAGCTGTCTGGCCATTTCCGGCATAGTGAGAGTAGCGGCCTCCATTTCGGCGTCCCTCTTTTTATCCTCTTTCGTGCGGTATCTGGACTGTCCGTCATACCATTTCTGAAATGCAGCTTTGGGTACACGTTTCCAGTAGTCCACAATCACTACTTCGATATTATTCCGCTTGATCAGGTCATAAACAACACCATCCGTAAGCTCCAGCATTTCTGCAAGTTCCGGAACAGAATAAGACCATTCTTTCAATTTCTTTCCCGGTTCTTCTCCGGTGACTTTATGATATTTAATCTGATTCGCATACCACTTTTCAAAACTCTCAATATTGACCCGCATCTTTCCGGCAATCTCTTTGGTCTCAAAAAAGTTTTTATGTACCAGCCAATACCGATCCGTCTTTTTAAGCCCTAAAAGCTCGCCCATCTCAGAAACACTCATCCATTTCTTTTTCGCAGAAGACAGCCTCTTGTATGGGCTGTTTGCTTTCACTTCCTTTATCAGTTCTTCGTATTCCTTGGTATTCATTTTTCCCTTCTCATCCATGAAGCTTTCCTCCTTCTTCCCATACCATACCGCACTTTTTCAAAAAAATTTAGGATGTCGATTTTTCATCCGGATAGGAGATTAGTTGGAAGATTCCGGCAACTTATCCAGCCAGTCATCAAAGCTTTTTTTGGAAATACGGTACTTTCCGCCATCCAGCTGGATCCACCGGAACTCATTTTTCTTCAGAAGGTTATATATTGTCGGTCTGCTGACTCCAAGGATTTCCTGTAACTCTTTTACTGTATAACATCTTTTCTCTGACATATGTCATTACCTCACATTTCATTATTTTGGAGGCGGCATTCCAAATACTCCCGCAAGTGACGGGGCATTTGGCTCTCGCGGCAGTCGCCAGATGGACATGCAAGCATGTCCGCTTGGCTCGTTGCTCGCGGATATAAATGTCCCTCTATATATCCAAAGTTTTAGAGGGGCTTATACAACATGTTTCAGTTAAAAAAAGTCAATATGAGAAAAATGGGCAAAAGAAAACCTCCGTATGAATCGAATCATACGAAGGTAACATGTTCTCATTATGTTGTATTTATTCCATGATATCGTCATTTTAAGAAACAGATAAACTGGAGGTTATCTCTTACAAACAGTGTTCATCAATACAATCACAACTACACAGTAAATTCCTGTTGTCCTCTTGTCCTATTTGTGCTATATCATATATATCTTTTCATTCATCCATGAAAACTTAGTTTACAATCATTATCTTCTTTACATAAGAAATTATATAATAATATTTAAAACTCCTAAAACTGCACCTACTAAAGCCCCAAGATTTACAATTGTATCCAATTCTTTTTTCATCACAGTCAGCACCAGTTTCTCCAGACTATCTACATTCATAGCATTGATTTTATCTTCGATAATTTCTGCAATATTCAAATTACCGATCAGCTTTCCGATGACAGAATCAATTGCTTTGTGATAAAAATCTGCTACTATTTTTCGAACGGCTCCTTCCGAAATATTCATATGGTTACAGAGATCTATGACAGATTGTTCTCCTAACGTATCAATTTTAGTTTCCAGTTCTTCCTTTATAAAATCTGGTCCTTTTTCATTAATATACTTTACTATTTCTCTATCACGCTGGCGTTTCAGCTCATCGTAATAATCCCTTGCCTCATGTTTCAGTACCTTTTTACAAAAACTATCAAAGGTGTGCCGCTTACTTTGCTCATGGCTGTTAGGTTTCACATTCTCACCCCCTCTCGGGCGGTGACTCCGCTGTTTCCCTTTCGCCACTACTACGGTGGGAATTGCAAAACTGCCAAACTTATAAGTGAATTTCGGAAAAAACTTTAAATAAAACCCAAAAATGCCCGACTGAAAGCACAGTCGGGCATAACATGAAATATTTACATTTATATAATGATGTGTATATTCATACTGATAGCCATAATATCCCGTTGGAGGATATAGACTTTTTTTAACAAGTTATAAATTATCAAGTTTTGTCGAAAAAAATGAACACAGCGATACCTCCTTGATACCGCCGTGTCCTCAAAAAAAAGGGTGAATTTAATACACCCTCCGCTTATCCAATTTTTCAACAGGAAAACGGCAGCTTTGATTGTCAAGTCAAAACCGCCATTTGGCTCATTACAAAAATATTGCCATAACTACAGTTTTTATATAACCGTTGATATGTATACTTGACTCCATTTAATAACTACTTATATTTTACCAAGTTTTGTTTTATCATAGGGTTACACGTTTCTTTTATGATTAAAGATGTTCCAAAATATCTAAATGTGCTTTTAAAAATATATCAAAAATAGTGTAAATCTAACTTTTCTTTATAATAAAAATGCGCCATGATAACATGACGCATTTGGGGTGGAACTTATCTATTATTTTTTTCATATCTAATAATTCGTTGAATGCTTTTTTCAGCCAAAAAATATTTCTGAGCTAGTTGCTGTACAGATATGCCATCACAATAGTCATAATATATTTTTTTATTACGGAGTGACAGTATTTCTTTTGTATCTGTACAATCTCCCCAAGATTTTTTATTCTCACTGCGTTTGGGAATATATATTACTTCTCCTTCAATGTAATCTTGAATTTGCAGTATAATGTCTTTTGGTAAAACCTCATATATTTTTGGATAGCTCATCCTGCACCTCCTAAAAAATAAATCTTAGGATTAGCAAAAGCTGTTACAAAATAGTTTCTAAATATTTAGAGTGCAATAGCTTTTGCTATGCACCCAAAAAGTACCTGCCATACTACAATGCCCTCCTTTTTGTCATTTTATATCAATTTATTTTCTTAGCGTTATCTGCCATACAGCACACCGCAAATAACTAATAAAACACCGGATACAAACAACATAGATTGCACACTAACAATGTCTGCCAATGGTCCCAGAAATAGAATAGCTATTGGCAAAGCACTTGTTGATGCTATTTGAATAATTGAAAAAACTCGCCCTAATACATCTGGCTCTGTAATTTCCTGAACATATACGGTTTGTACAGTAGTGAGTATAGGCATAAAGAATCCTGCTATTAAGATAAATACGAGATACAATGCAAAATTTGTCGCAATACTCATAAACCCAAATGCTATTCCAAATGCAATAAAAACAGCAGCAATTGCAAATACCTTATTTTTAATTTGCTTTCTTAAAGCAATAAAAACGCCTCCAATAAGAGAACCAACAGTCCAAAGAATTTCATTTGCAGTCAATCGCCATACTTCATTTCCAAATGTACGTTCAATCATTAACGGCGATAATACCATTGCCGGGGTCAGCAAAATAAAGGCAATAGCATAGAAAGCAATTAGTTTCTTTAACTCGGAATGTTCAAATACATAATCTATTCCTGCACGAATATCTGAAATCATTGAGTTTGTATTTACTGTTGAATTTTGTTTTCCAACCTTGATCATGCTCATTATGGTAATAGCAATAACTGCTGTAACAACATCGACCATGAAAGCCCAAACAAGACCGATGGAACCAAGCAAAACTCCACCAATAGCAGGAGCAAGTAATAAACAAATTGCATTTACTGTTTGATTAATACCCTGAATTTTAGTCAAATTTTCTTTTGGCACTATTTGCGGATAAATAGCATTGACTGCCGGAGATTGAATGCCTGCCCCCGTCGAACGAATTGCTAAAACAACCAACAATAGAATTTTATCTTGAAAACCTACCCAATACGATATTGCTAAACCCAATGTTGCCAACGCTATAAAACCGTCTGCCGCCATAATCATATATTTACGATTAAACCTATCTGCTAAGGCACCTCCCCATAAGGAGATTATTATTTGGGGCAGATTGCTAAATATAGTTGCCATCATCATCCAAAAGCCTGATGATGTTTCAAGGGTTATATGCCAGATTACAGCATAGCCAACAATTGACGAACCAAAAAGAGATATATTTTGGCTTAATAAAAATAATACAGCGGAAACTTTCCAGTTTTTATTTGATTTCATATATAGTATCCTTTCTTCTTCATAAACACAAGGACAACAAAAAAGCGACACGCTAAAACGCAACTGTCGCTTATATATCTATATATAAAATAGTTGTGTCTATGTGTTTTTAATTAAATTTATTTTGTTTATCCAAGATAATAAAATAATTAATAATAATTCCTGACATAAGAACGATGCTCCTTTCATATTTCATGATCGTTGAAATTGTATCTTAATGAGCCATGTAAGTTAAGCATCATGTAAATTCGGCCTAACAAAACTCCATACAATTACGCAATATTATAATTCATTTTAACTCAGCAGTCAACATATAAAACGCAATAATTAGAGTTATTTTTATCAGCACTATGATTCTTAACTTCCAGAAATTTTTCCACTCAAATGTAAAGATTGGAGCCTACTTGTTGCAGCACTCCAATCTTCATTATTTTACGCCAGTATTCGTTTCAAAGATATCAATAAGAAATGGCAACATTGCTTCCTGTTCCCTAACATATGATTGATAGCTAAATATTGCACCTGGTGCATCCAAATCATTTGCATTGCCAACGCATACAAAACCGTTACCTTCAATCCCTATGTAAGTAGTTATATGGTGCATCTTACCGCTGTCATTTTTTTCAATTAAATTCATAAGCGTCAGACCATCACCGATATCATATAGGTCGATTCGTTTCTTTGATTCCTTTTTCATTCTGTCAGACCTTCCCCTTTCACAAATGCAAGAATCTCTTCATAGGATCTGCTGCTATTTATAACCGCATCCATTAATTCTTCCTTACGCAGTTCATTACGCATTTTTACAAGCTCTGCAAGAGCATCCTTTTCTGCTTCATATCTGGCTTTGGCCTTTTCCAATGTCTCTTTCTGCTGTTCGATTTTTGCATCAAGCTTTTCTGTAGTTACTCTGGATTTATATTTTCTTGCCACTATGATTTCCTCCCGTTAATCTTAACCTTAAGAACTTTTGGATTCAGTTCATTGCTGATTTGTTCCGCTTTTCTTTTGATATAATTCGCATCAATACCAAATGCTTTGAGTATTATTTTCTGGTTTGCTGTTACAGCATGATCCAGGCGATAAACGCCATCCGCCTGCCGTATCATCTCTATTTTCTCAAGTTCCCTGATTGCTGCAGGTACATTCATAAAGTTTGGAGAACTGAGCAGTTTTTCTTCTTCATCCTTGAGCTTTGTATACATGCGATTTCTGATAATCAGGGCAACAAATGCAATCAACATTTTCCCTTCCAGCGCATCACCGGTATACACCCTCATACTTCTGTTGCCTAAAAATGTCTTATCCGCTTTGAATAACTTTTCAGAAACATCCCTGCTCTTATACAGTTCAAGAGCCTCTTTCGCCTTCATATTTTCCGAAGTAATAATACAGAAATAACCACACATTTTCAGTTCTTCTTCAATAACAGAGCTCTTTTCTATAGCACACACAAAGCACTGGTCTTCCTGACCCTCGTGGTAGTATTCCAGGCTGAAATACTTTTCATATGATTTATCAAGTACTACAGGTTGCCCCTCCAGTTTCTTAAAATAAGCAGCGAGCTTGTCTATTTTTTGTTCCAGTTGTTCCCTTTCAGCAGCTGCCTTGCTATAGCTGTAATAAATGTGCAGATATCTGTTTCTTTCATCCGATGGAAAGACAGTTCTTTCCACAGTAGTTCCATTTACACCAAAGCGTCTTATTGTATACTGCCTGCTATCTTCAAATGTACCCTTATGCGTTCAGGATTCTCCAATGCCGCATTAATAGCCACAAGAGCTCCGCCACTGCATCCGATTAGATCAACTTTTGAGAGGTTCAGATGGTCGCATAAAGCAATAACCTGTTTTGACCATTCATACCACAAATCTGCCGGCCACTCACGCAGCCTGTCTGATTGTCCACATCCCAGAAAATCCATTGTAATTACACGATGGTTTTCCGAAAAGAGAGGAATAATCGGTGCATACATTTTGCTCGATGCTGTATTCCCGTGCAGAATTATTAAAGGCTTGCCCTCACCTGCTTCTTCATAAAATATTTTATTTCCTTCATAGTCGAGATAACTCATTGATTATTCTTCCTTCCTAATCTTACAAATTCCGATCTCTCAAGTTCTAAAAACTAGAATTAATATGACTCAACTCCTTATCGACCTGCCGTAGCTCGTTTATAAAGTAGTCCCCCTTTAATAAGAAATAACAGAAAAGCCACTGTTACTGCATGTGGTTCTTTCGCAATCGCCAAATACAAAACAGTAATAATACTAAGCCCTACAGACAAAAAAGTAATCACCTTTTTCCCCTTTTCAAATTTAAAATTGACCATTAAAATATTCACAATTCCAATAATCGTCAATGCGCTAAAAAGGCCCCAGTATGTCATACGAATCCAAAATTCATTATCTACATACTCAATAAGACTTACTGAATAGATATATCCATCAACCGGTTTGGGATACAATGGAAGAAAAATAAGCATTAATGAGAGCAGATCGGAAAATCCAAATAGCAAGTCACATAACCCGTTGAGATTTGACTTGTTTTCTTTTTCCGCAATCAAAACCAACTGATCTCCGGATAAAAAAACTCATCAATGGACACAGAGAAATATCCGGATATTTCTTTTAATGAATCTATGCTCGGATATCCTCTTCCGGATTCCCATTTTGAAATTGCCGTTCTTGAAACATATAATGCCTCTGCCAGTTCTTCCTGTGTCAAGCCTCGGCTCTTTCTTAATTCCTGAAGCTTTTCATAGAATTCCACCCCCTGCACCTCCTTTTTTATTTCACTTTTTTATTGTCAGCATAACTACTGCCTTATAAATAGTAAATAATCCGGCACTTAACAATACACCACCCACAATATCCGTAAACCAATGTACTCCTGAAATCAATCTGCCAATCACCATGAATGCAGAAAAAGCGATTGCCAGAATCGTTATGATTCTTTTTAATGTAGAACATGACATTCTGCGCCGAATCTGTTCGATCAAAGTAGGCATCACACACAATACCAGTAATGTCGTTGAAGAAGGATAAGAAGCCTCCATAATTCCATTGATTAAAATTGGTCTGTAATTGATTGGGATGATTTCAAAAATGAAGTATGCCAGTATCACAATAACATAATAAACACCCAGGATAATGATATCTGGATCCACTTTGAAGAGACTTCTTCTCTTTATTAACTGAACCAGTCCAATACCCGCAAAAATCAGGCATACAGCTAAAGGAATCAGACCCATCCAATCAGTAATCGTATAAATTGTCATATTGACATCTGTCAAACGATGAAACCAGCAATTGAATGCTGCAAATCCAATATTAGTTCCGTGCTGTCCCAGTGGTTGCACATCTACCATCTGGATCAAAGCTGTCCATATTGCAAACGCTACAATGAATATCCCTCCAAATAATAAAACCTGTTTTCCATTCTTTTTCATCATTCTACGTCCTTTCTATATTGGTTTGTCTTTTCGACAGTTTCATCTTATCAAAAAGCGTAAAATGACAACAGAATCTCTCTTTCACATGTGTGACACGATTCGTATCATCCCCACAAATGCGCCATTTTCTTGAATATATATCCCTACAAATCTTGATTTATCAACTTAAAATCTGGAATATATCGCTCAAAACTTCGATTTTTCATAATTGTAGGGAACACTTGTACCCGCTACAACATCCTCAATCTTTTCAATTATCAACCAATCATCCATATTGTTTTGATGTTCAAAAACAAGCGGAGTTATTTCCTCGACATTTTCAAATTCTACCAAACACAGACATTTCTTGTGCCAGCGCTCATTTTGTTTCTCAGATAAGTTCAGCTTGTTTTGGTTGTCTGAAAGAATTTTCACAATTTCTTCATCAGACAGTTTCACATAATTCTGAACACTTTTGACAACAGCAGTTGCTGTGATTTCTGCACTTCCTTTTTCCATAAAATAGAGCTGCTCTCCCTCAAAAACTCTGCTATGCGGAATTTTCCTTCCTGCAGCTCCACGCACAACCATTGTTTTTGTTCCTGCCAAAATCTTATCTAATGCTTTTTCGCCTTTCTTTCCCGAATTATCGCAATATACCAAATGAACCATTATCAAATCCTCCCAAAATCCCGATTTGTTAAATTGACTTTTTCTCTACAACCCATTTCTGTAAATCCCATTGATCACAGTCTGTGCATGTTCCATTTCTTTTTTCTGAATGATTGCATCTCTGTCACTTAAGATTGCAAGCATTTCATCCACCAGATCCTCGATTCGGGGATTACTTACCCGATACAAATAACCAAGCATCCGGGTGGCAGTATAATCTGTATTCATATTTTTATAGGCAATTTCTGCACAGAACTCTTTGGGATATCCTCTGTCCAGTAAAACCTTGTATAATTCATCGGTTCGTTCCGATGCCATAAGCAATCACTCCCGTAATCTCAAAAATCATTTAAATCAAAATTCCTTCCAGATGATCCAGCTCATGCTGACAGATCTGTGCCGGCCAGCCACTGAGTTTCTGTCGTTGCTTTTTCCAGTTCATATCAAAATATTCTACTTCGATATTCTCATATCGTTTTGTTTTCCTCACACCGGAAAGAGACAGACATCCTTCTTCTGTTTCATACGGAGTATCCTTGCTCAGTAGAACCGGATTAAACATCACGATATCTACGAATCCCATATTTACAATGATCACTCTCTTTTTCACACCAATCATATTAGCAGCCATGCCTACACACCCGGCACGATTTGCCTGTAAAGTGTCCTGTAAATCCTTTCCCACCTGCAGATCTGCCTTTGTAGCAGGTTCTGATTTTTGGCCCAGAAAGAACACATCTTTCATTATTGGCTTTACCATCTATTATTCCTCCACGTCAAATCATTTCACACTCTGATTATATCAACAAAATCATATTTCTACCATAGCGAGGTTTTTTCATTTCCATGTTGTATAAGGGGCTCTCTTTTCCCATACAAGTGAGAGGTTCTTTTTCTAAGAGCAAGATCCACCCGTGTTTAACAGTAGTGCCATTTTGGCAACTGTTCCACTTACGGGTTTTCATCTTGATGGGGATTCCGATTCCCCATGCCCTCGTTTTCGACATCACAGATGTCTTCTGGCTTCCACTAAAAAAGTGGTCGCAGCAACATAGGTTCAAATGGAAGGGACAGCCATTTTTACTCATGTTGGCATCACTATGTGATGAATCATTCCAAAGAAAGGAGGAATATGCAGAAAACAAATAGAAGGAAAGATGTTACTCATCCACATTTCGTAGCTGTAAGACTTACCGATGCAGAGATGGCTCTTTTAGATCAGGGGGCATCCATGCTTGGCATTTCCAGATCAGAGTACTTAAGAAAGTTACTTCTTGATAAGGAAATTACAAACAGGATTGAAGTCGTAGCTGACATGGATGAACTACGACGTCTGGTCAATGAATATGGAAAAATTGGATCAAATCTCAATCAGATCGCCAGATATTTTAACACTGGTGGAGATAGCTCTGCGGAAATGAAAGATGAGATCCGGCAGTGTATCTCGGATCTGTTTTCCTTGAGAAAAGAAGTATTAAGAATGGCAGGTGAATTGCATGGCCATAATCAAACACATTAAAAGCAGAAATGCGAATTATTCCGCTGCACTGGAATATCTGCTTTTCCAACACAACGAAAAAACGGGAAAAGCGATTCTGGATGATTCCGGCAGGAAACTGTTGAGAGAAGAATTCTATATGGACGGACTGCATTGTGACCCAATGTCTTTTGACAAAGAATGTGAGAAAACAAATACATTTTTTCACAAAAATCAAAAAAGAGGGGATATCAAAAGCCACCATTACATCATCAGTTTTGACCCTGCCGATGCAACAGAATGTGGACTCACCGGAGAAAAGGCACAGGCACTATGTCTGGATTTTGCCAGAAAAAACTTTCCTGGTTATCAGGCACTGGTGGTCACTCATACAGATGGGCATAATGGCTCCGGTAACATTCATACCCATATTGTCATTAACAGTGTTCGTAAATATGCAGTTGACCGGCAGGATTACATGGACAAGCCTCATGAACATGAAGCCGGATTTAAGCACCGGTCCACAACAAGATTTCTGAAACATTTAAAAAAAGGGGTCATGGAAATGTGTGACCGAGAAGGGCTCCACCAGGTAGATCTCCTTTCTCCGGCACCTGCAAAAGTAACAAGAGAAGAATACTGGGCAAAGACGCATGGACAAGATCAGATGGATAAAACAAATGAGAAAATTCGTGCTACCGGGCTGAAACCAGCTTCAACTGTATTCCAGACACAAAAACAGTTTTTGAGGGATGCCATCGATGACTGCTCGCAGTTATCCGGAAGTTTCGATGAATTCCAATCTCTGCTTTTGGACAAATACAATATTTCTGTCATTGAGAAAAGAGGTAGTTACCGGTATCTTCATCCGGACAGGGACAGACGGATCTCTGCAGAATCTCTGGGAGCCAACTATGGAAAAGCATATCTGGAACAGCAATTCCAGAACCATTCAGTCAGCAAAGTTCGTCCACATGAAAGTTCTCACAGGACGGAAAATGTTGCCAAGCTCGATTATCATGCAGATCCATTTATGATCTTTTTTGTAAAATCTGAGCTTCGCCTTGTGACGGATCTCCAGACAAATGTAAAGGCAATGCAGAATCAGGCTTATGCCCGGAAAGTGAAGATCAGCAATCTGCAGCAAATGGCAGATACCTTGATTTATATTCAGGATCATGGTTATGACACAAGAGAAGATTTGAAAAAACAGGAAACTGACATCCGATTAAAGATGGAAGAAGCTCAGGAACATCTTTCTGATCTATCTTCCAAAATGAAGGATCTGAACGCACAGATTCACTACACCGGACAATATTTTGCTTCAAAACCGATATATGCTGAATTTCTGAAATCGAAAAATAAAAAGAAATTCCGGCAGGATCATTTATCGGAAATCAAATCCTACGAGGAAGCCCGTGACTGGTTAAAAGCGTTCTATCCGGATGGAAAGATGCTTTCGATGAAAATCCTGAAATCTCAAAAAGTGGAACTACAGAAATCCATTAATACCCAGAAATCAGTTGTAAAACAATTCAGGGATTATCACAAAGAACTGGAAATCGCCAGTGCCAATGTGGATGCCATTCTCGAAAGGAAGGAGCCATCCATTTATACGTATTACGAACAACCGGCACAGACAGAAAACCAAAAAACAAATTCACAACACAAAAAGAAGGAGGACAAAACATTATGACACAAACAGAATTCAATTTGCTATTCATACAGCAAGTACACCGCTGTGAAGAAACCCTACGCGGGAAAGCAAAAGAATATACTGGGAACAACCCGGACAGGCTCAGTGCATTTAAAACAGCTGCAGCTCTGCAGGAATGTACACCCGAAAGAGCCCTTGCCGGAATGATGGCAAAACACATCATCTCACTTTATGATATGTGCTTTTCGGAGCAGTCAACTTACGACCAGAGCATGTGGGAGGAGAAGATTACCGACAGTCTGAACTACCTGTTTCTGTTAAACGCACTGGTCAGGGAGGGGGCCTGCAATGAATAAAATCGAGACAAAAATATTGAACTGTTTTGCAGTAAAAGAAGCAGAAAAGAATATGGTCTTTGCTGCAAGGCTGACCCAGAGAGGGCACATCATCCATTCCATGAATGACCTGATGGACCTATATAATCAAGCCTTTACGGAGGAAACCTTGACGAATCTGGGCGATCTTCCCCACCCGACCATTCAGAAATTCACAGTAATCACTCTGGCTGTTGTGGGTGCCAGCAGAAGGTTTCTCTCCCAGATCACACGTCATCAGAACGAAGTGAAATTCATGAGTGCCTCACTGCAGTACAGCAACTATTCCGGAGAAGCAGATTTCGCGATTCCTTACGAAATTATTTCCGCTCCTTCCGAGATACGGACACTATATCTGGAAAGCTGTCAGGCAGACATGGACTGTTATGAGCGCCTGTGCAAAGCTGGTATCAGTCACGATGCTGCCGGTTATGCAACTCCACAAGGTCTACGTAATGTACTGATCATCAGTGCCACACCTTATCAGTGGAAACACATGATCGGTCAGCGTTGCTGCCGCAGAAATACCGATGAGATGCGGATCGTAATGCTCATGATCTGGCAGAATCTGTTCGAATTAAGTCCGTCACTTTTTATTCCGAAACAGACCGGACCATTCTGCCAGAGAGCAAAATGTCTGGAAGGAAAAATGAGCTGCCGACATCCCATTGAGCAGATCTTGCTGCCCGAAGATATTCTTCATCTGGATTATCCTTTACTTTGCAGAGGTGATGCAGTATGAAAATAAAACTCATTGATTTCGGGCTGACTCCCGGACACAATCCTCTCCGCGTCCATGAAAACGATGCCGGTGCCGATGTATATATGCCCTATGACTGTACTCTCCAGCCAGGAGAAATTATCAAAGTACCGCTGGGATTCGGACTAATCCTTCCTGATGGATATGCCGGATTTGTATTTCCCAGAAGCAGCATGGCAGAGAAGGGGCTTACCTGTGAATTGCCACCGGTTGATTCTGGATATCGTGGAGAGATCCATGCCATCATCAGCAATGTCAGCAACAAGGTACAGACGATACACAAAGAAACCAGAGTTGGTCAACTGGTAATTACACCTATCATCATTGCTGATTTTGTATTTGACCTTGGACAAGAAAGAGGAACTGATGCATTCGGAAGTTCCGGAGAATAATTGTTACTTAATAAAACTGAGGTGCCACACCGGCACCTCAACACAGATACATATAAAACGCGAGGATATGATTATGATTACATTTGGAGAAAAATTACGATATTTAAGACGAAAAAACAATCTTACCCAGAAACAACTCGGCATGGCTGTTGGTTTTCCTGAAAAGACCGCTGATGTCCGAATTGCTCAGTATGAAACCAATGCACGTACGCCCCGAGAGGAATTACTAAGAAAGTTGGCACAGGTACTTGGCGTGCAGAAAGAAATTCTCACTGTGCCGGTACTCACAAAACCAAGGGAATTCTCTGCAGCATTCTTCTGGATGAATGAAATGGGAGAGAGCAGGTTTCATTTATAATAATAAGATGGATTTAAAAGATTAAATATTTCTATATTCTCTAAGTGCATACGTTGCCCCGATATTTAATGAAGATTTGCTGTCTGCTACATCAAGCATATTATAACCAGAAAGCGAAGAATATTAAAAAAGAGCTCTCATTCAATCTGATGTGGATGAGAACTCTTTTTTAATGATTACATCAATTCTGCGAATGCTTCATAGCACATTTCTTCAGTCACGACCTGCGAATGCTGTTCTTTTTTCTTATTAAAACATAAAGCATAGTATTTCTTTGACCATTTTCCTTTTGATTTGATTTTTGCAGACTTTGGATGTTCTGTCGAGAACACTTTAAACTGTTCCCGCCATTTAATGCTCATTAGCATGATAGAATCATATATTGCAAAAAGTTCTTCGGTTTCAAATACACTTGTATCCTTTCCCTTGAGGTAAAGATTCAAGGCTTTTTCAAACTCTCTCCAATCATCCTCTCGGATTTTTTTCGTGAATCGTTTCAGCCATTGAAATATACGTTCATCTTCTCTATTGCCAACTCGGTCAAGAATATCCTGCCACTGCCGCCATGTCAACTTTTCCACAACGTCTTTATCTTGCTGTGATAAAATATAACATTGCTGATAAAAGCTACGGGTTACGGAATTTGCTCCCTCGTCTCTTTTACGTTCTTCCTTTGTAGCGAAATGTTTTATCTCGTCCCAGAACCTTCTACGTTCAGAAACAGAAATCTCGTACTTCTCCAGCAGGCTACCAAGAAATAAACCGAGATTATATTTATACCAGACGCCTTGTCCATACTCTGCTTTCATATCAGCTTCAATAGTCGGTATTTCCTCTTGCAGAGCATGAAGAATATCATCTATTGAGGCTTTTTCTTTGGAAGACAGCAAACCGTCATATACCATATGTCCGTCTACTAATTTAACTATATGACCCATTTAAATCACCTCATTTCAAGCTTTGAGCATAGATACTTTCGATTTTCTCAAGTACCTGATCAACTGCTTCCTGTGGCTCAAGTTCGGAGAAATCTTTTCCGTCCTGGCCGAACATATCATATTTTCCTTCGCCTAAATAGAGAAGTACATACTGCTTCAACATTTGCTCACGGAGATATTCGTGCTGGATGTCAGGATAATCCTGGACATTTAAGTATGCAGCATGTCCAACATTCAAGAAAATTGTTCTTCCATTTCCCGGTGTACACCACGAACGCTTATAGTTTTCAGGCGCAACAATACTCTGTATATCAAATGCATCGTTTTTACCGTTTTTCTCATCACTATTTAAGAAAACTTTGTAGTGATAGAAGGTGATCTTATCGCCTTTTTCATATTGATTATCATCTTTGTTCGCAATGAGTCTTGCACGCAATTCCAAAACGCCTTCAGTAAGGTATTGTTCATAAACCACTTTTTCAAATACGATTTCTTCAATATAAGGGGTAATAACATCTTCAAACGGTTTTACCTCTCCGGTAAAAGATGCTACATCAACGATTTTAGGGCAGGTCGGATCACTTGCATTGTGTATGCTGACATTAAGCTTATAACTGAGTTCATGATTGCGCTGATTCTCTATTTTATAGCATACCTTCCTAACTTTTTCTCCGAAATTTACCCTGCGACTACCTTCAATCGGGAATAAGCATTCATGCAATGATAAATTTACTGATTCTCTGCGGTTGTCCGGACGTTCTATATCAAAGAAGTAAGGAAGTTCCTTTTTCTTCTCTTTACCACTTCCGATCACTTTAACTGAAAGAACAATACGGTTTTCAGCAAAACGAACAGAGTTATCTTTTGTAACTTTATGTATAAACGCAAGCTTCTCAGCTGTATTTGATTTTATAGTGACCTTGTCACTTGCAATAGAAGATACAACTTCGCCGGTTGCCGGATTAAGCACATAAAGTTTATATTCAAATTTCTTGTCTGTAGCATAGGAGCTCTTGATTCTTACAGAGAAACTGATATTATCACCAGAAGTAACTTGTTCTGAATCTTTAACCGGATATGCAATATCCTGCCAACGGACATCGAAATCTGCCTTCTTTGGTCCTTTCCCAAGATCTTCAAGTCCGAGCTTATCAAAGAGATCCTGAATATCTTCGGCAATTTGCTTTAGCTCATCCTTCAGTTTTTTGTCTTCAGTCTCTTTGTCTTTTATAAATCCCCATTCTATCAGGTTCGCTTTAGTTTTTTCATTACAGTAGTTTTTGAGATTCTGATATGCTGCACGCAGTTTTTTTCCTTTGCTGACACCGAAATGAACTTTATCTTCGATTTCAGACAAATCATCTTCCCATGCTTCGTCTACTTCTACATAGCCCCAGTATTTGCCCTTAATCTTGTCAGGTATGTCCTTTAATTCGATATCACCGATTTTCATGCCTTTGCGGTAATAGGAAATACCTCCCCATATGTTTCCGCCTTTATCAAATACATATAATCCAAAATGTTTTACCTTATAATTTGAAGCATAAGTTTCTGGATTTTGAAGTTCGAAGACATGAGATCCGTCTTTGATTCCAGTGGGGATTGGAACTGGATTGCCATTAACGGTAATAGCGGAACTTCCGTCCAAACGCTGGATAATAAGCCACCAGGATTCTTGGATATAAGGGATGATTGTTCCCTGACGGATCGAGTCGGCAAGTTCTTCCTTAGGCATTTCAATAATAACTCGCGTTCCTGTGCTTTTTTTCTCATCCAAGCCGGTAGTATCATGAATAAAAGTTTTAGCATCAGTTCCCTCCAGAGCCACAGACATTACCTGCCCACATTTATTCAGATTAGCAACATACAGACCGTCTTCTCTGAGAGAATCAAAATAATAGGTATATGTTTGTGAGGCAACAGAGTAAACACTCTTACCGGCACCAAAAAGGCCACCGCCAGTTGTGTTTCCGCCTGAATTAAACATAGAAGTAAAACGTGATAGACGTTCAGAAGGAGGGAGCACTTCTCCATTGGCCATCATCTGATTAATGGTTTCTGATGGCGTATTCTTACCAGTCAAACCGACGGTGCCGGAATCTTCAACAACTACAAAATTTCCGTGTTCATTTTCAATGAGCGAAATATCACAGGACCAGTTCTTCCATTTGTTGGTTTTTCTAGCACCTACAGCATTTTGAATGGCGTCTTTCTGAAAACCATTCGGGAATGTCACACCTGCATCTGTATATGCACCAAGAATCCAATCGACATTATTCTTATAATTCTGGGGAATAGGAGTCATAGAATTATTCATAAAAGCACCTCCTTGAATTAATCTAACGTAAAACGAGTGCTCTTTTTACTTTCAATCTTACTGAACTTCTTTTTCGCTTCTTTAACTTCAGCATCAATAGCATTGAAAATTTTATCGACATCCTGCTGTGTATAGTCATAGACATTGGAATTTGAGCAATTGCTTAACAACTGGAGCATATCTATGATTTTGTTTGTACGGGCTTCTGCTAAGCGAACAAATTTATCACGTTTTGTCTCTTTTTCTTTCATTTGAGCTTCCTCCTACGACAATTATTTGAATATAAAATAGCATTCAGAGGAAGAAATGTCAATAATATTTAAATAATATTATCCACATTTTTTAAATATTATAATATATATTTGACGCAAATAATCAGCACAGCTCAAATACCCATTTTAAAATAATTAATATATAGAGAATTATTTTTCAAATATTTAGATTTTTAGTATGTTATTTAGAAAATCTTTTTATAAAAAGAGTAAAGACAGCATTGCCAACTCACTGGTACTGTGAATCTTTTTAACCAACAAATAAATGAAATCGGGGACATAGAAATATTCTGCAACGTAATAGATGATTAATAATTGCCTTTCAGAAAAGATGGATTACCCATTTATTCGGAATGTCCATCTTTTCTTTTTGTGTAATCATGGTATAATTTTTATAATAAGTAGTAACAGAAAATCCACCAGGAATAATGATACGGAGAAGGAACATGAATCTTTTATATTCAAATATCCTTCCATTAGGAACGGATGAAGGACAAAATACAATTATAGATACAATTAAAGAGCAGATAACATTATCTGATAGAATAGATATTGCGGTAGGCTATGTTTCCCGAGCATCTCTGGATGAATTAGAACACTTAGCAGAACAGAACAATATCAAAAATATTTGCCTCATTATAGGTATGTATTTTGTTGAAGGTATGCCAGAAGGCTCTTATCACACTGCTCTTAAATTAAATAAAAAATGGCAGGAATCAGGTATTGGAGAAATTAGGATTGTAAAAGCATTTAAATATCACGGAAAACTCTATGCCTTTTATAAAGATAATCTTCCTTTTTCTGCAATTCTGGGCTCTGCAAATCTCGGAGTAATAAAACCAGAGGCAAATAACAGAAGACAATATGAATTATCCTCTATAACAACGGACAAAAACGAATTATCAGAGCTGACTCAGTTTATTGATAAATTAAAAGCTCCAAATATTTCTAATAATATCGCAGATGTTGTTGGAATGCCATTAATTCACGAAACCAATACTGCACTTTCTGGAATAGAGCTTGTAACAACTGTACCACAATCGAATGTCGATTTTTATAAAAGATGTGCCGCATATGCATCATTTCTTCTACCTTTAAAAGTGCCTTCATATGATGAACGCCATATGGATGATGGAAAACATTTTACAAAATCCAATGTCAATGTCTGTTATGCTGCGCCTAGAAGTAAACGCAAATCCAGAGATTGGTATGAAACACAGCTGACTGTTGCAAAAGAAATCACACGTATAGAAGGATATCCTGAAAAAAACAAACCATTTTTCATTATTACTGATGATGGATATTGGTTCAAGGCTCATACCACTAGCGATGGCAATAAACAATTTAGTGCTGTAGGTGATGAATTAATTATGGGAAGATGGCTGAAAGGTCGGTTAGCCGCCGCAGGTCTCGTTAAGCCTGTCAATGATACACAAGCAGATACTGATCGTACAGGTATGATAACAAAAGAAATGTTACAGGAATATGGTTGTGAAAATCTATATCTAAAGAAAACAGGCCAGACTGCTTTGGATGAAAACGGAAATTCACTTGATGTGTGGATGCTCTCATTTAAGCCGCTTGATCAGGAAGGAGCTGATAGCTAATGCAGTATCTCAAAACATACCTTAACAAAATTGAAAGCAGAGGTAATACCAAGCTCGCAGAATCAGTATTGAAAACTGCAGAAGAAGTGGGTAATTCGTATATAAAAACCTTTTCGTTCACAAGCCATGAAATAGGTCTTCTTTTTGGAAATGTTCAATCAGGTAAAACTGGTCAAATGTTTGGCATTATCTGTAAAGCAACAGATTTAGGATTCCCTGTTTTTGTTTTGCTGACAACGGATAATGTGGTTTTACAACAACAAACCTTAGATCGTGTCAAAGCTGATTTAGATGGATATTGTATCTGTGGTGAGAACGATGCACAAATATTTATTGACAACAGCCTGCTCCAACCCACGATTGTAGTATTAAAGAAAAATGCACGTATTTTAAAATTATGGGCAAACATTTTCAATTCTACTGGATTCATGAAAGGCAATCCTCTTTTTATAGTGGATGATGAAGCAGATGCAGCTTCCTTAAATACACTTGTTAATAAAGACAGACAATCTTCTATTAACAAATACTTAGATTCTATTAAAAATGGGGCATCTAGCAGTATTTATTTACAAGTAACAGGAACACCGCAAGCCATTCTTTTGCAAACTGTTTCGTCTGGATGGCATCCTTATTTTACATATTATTTTCAGCCTGGAAATGGTTACCTTGGAGGTGATTTCTTCTTTCCTGCAAGTGGGAAACCTGAGTGTATTCAATATATAGAGGAAATAACTGAACCAACAAAAAATGTTGTAATCCGGCATATTGCTGTTTCTGCACAAATACTTTCTTCGGGTGGAAAAGTTTCAAACTGTCTCTTTCACCCAAGTGTAAAACAAGCAGTTCATCAAAAATATGCTGATGAAGTTATACATGCTCTTTCTTGGTGCACAGAACATAAGAACTCAGAATTCACAGAATTGCTCAAACAAGAATACAGCCTTATCTGTCCTTCCAAAATTGAAAAGGTATCCTACGAAGCCTATATGAATAAAGCCTATGAATTACTAGACTCACAATTAATCAATGTTCTGATTATGAATGGAAAAACCGATGTTGATAGTGAACAATACGAAAACGGATGTAATTTTGTTATAGGAGGAAATACATTAGGACGAGGTGTTACTTTTCCCGGACTACAGACAATTTATTATACCAGAACCAGTAAAAAACCTCAGGCAGACACAATGTGGCAACATAGCCGCATGTTCGGTTATGATCGTGATCCTGGATTGATGAAGGTCTTTATTGACGAGCATTTATATAAACTCTTTGCTGATATAAATGCCACAAATAATTCTATTATTGCACAGGTTGAAAACGGAATAAATAATATCAAAATATATTATCCAAATGGACTTAATCCGACAAGAAAAAATGTACTTGATAATGATCATGTTGAAATGCTGTCTGGAGGAACAAACTATTATCCCTTTAATCCTGACAATGATTCAATTGAAGAAATATCAACACTTCTGAAACCTTTTGAGAGTAGTGAACCATACTATCAAGTCAGCATTCGAATAATAAAAGAGATTTTAAAACATATTATTCCAAGCTCTGATTTTAAAATGGATGCTTTTATATCTGTAATTGATTCTATTCTTGCAGAACAACCGACAATGCAAGGAATATTAATCGTCAGAAGAGAAAGAGATGTTGCTCAAGGAACCGGTGCTTTGTTATCGCCAAATGATTGGCAATTGGGTAAAAATTTCCCATCAAAACTTGTTTTAACAATGTATCAGGTTACTGGTAAAAAAGGTTGGCATGGAAAGAAGCTCTGGGTTCCAAATATAAAACTTCCAGGAAATATCATCTACTATGATGTTATTGAGGAGAATTAGATCTATGGCACCTGCAAATACCAATAATATCGTAAAACAGCTTTTATTTGATCCAATATCTACTGGTGCAGATAGGTTGTGTATTATTTCATATCAGGCAACACCAAGTATGGCTTCCTGGTTGTTAAAAACTTTTGAAGAATACGGTATATCTGATATAACAGTTGAATTAATCATTGGTTCTACCATAAAAGAAGGAATAGATAATATATCACATGATGGCTTTAAAGAGCTTCAAGGAGACCGGTATTCAAAGATATATAAAAACTTTACATGCAGTTACCTTTATCAAGGCTCCATACCCAAAACAAATTTGTTTATCTGGCTGAAGGATAACGTACCCATCTGTGCTTATTCTGGTTCTTATGAATTTACACAAGCTTCTCTTTTGAGAAAGTGCGATAATACGTTAATATCATGCAAACCAGTTGATGCATATAAAAAATACGAAGCCGCTGTCAACCGTTCCATATTCTGCAATCATGCAGAAGTGGAAGATTACGTTATCGTCCGTTTGCAATCAAATTCATCCGTTTTAGTTCAATCGAATTTCAATGATCACGTTATACATCTTTCGTTTTTAACAAGGACTGGTGAAGTGGGAAAGCGTTCAGGTCTGAATTGGGGACAACGACAAGGCAGAAATAAAAATGAAGCATATATTCCTCTTCCAATTAACATAGCAACAAGTGGTTTCTTCCCTTTAAATAAACAACACTTTCTTGTTGTAACCGATGATCACCACACTCTTTTACTGCGCGTAGAACAGCAAAATGATAAAGCCATTACCACACCAGCCAGCAATGCATTACTTGGTGAATATTTTAGAAACCGCTTGGGATTACCCAATGGAGCATATGTACATACCAATGATTTAATCAATTATGGAAGAACAGATGTTAGTTTTATTAAAATAGATGATGAACAATATTATATGGACTTTTCTGTTGATGAACAATAAATAAGAGCAGGGCGTATTCCTCTGCTCTTATTCTTTCTCACCATCACCTATTTTAATATCAAAAATTGTCTCTTCAATTACCTGAATACAATGATCAAGATTTTTCTTGATATCTTTTCCCCAGAATCTAATTACAGTCCATCCTAAAAAGAGTAGTTTTTTATTAACTTCCTCATCACGTTCTTTGTTTCTAGATATCTTGTTGATCCAATAATCACTATTATGACTTTTCTCTAAACGTGGTTTTAGAATTTCCCAATCTTTTCCATGAAAAAATTCCCCATCACAAAAAATAGCAATCTTATATTTTGTCAATGCAATATCAGGTTTTCCGGGAAGTTTATTATAATTTTTACGATATCGATATCCTCTATGCCACAACGCTTTCCGTAGTAAATTTTCTATAGACGTATCTTTACTTCTAATATTTTTCATATTTTTCCGGCGTTGTTCAGGTGTCAAATTATCCATAAATAATCACCCCTGAATGAAGCTGTTATTCGCTTATATTTGCTTCTGTATATGGATATTCTATTCCTGCAAAGCTTTTCAAAATTGCTTCAAAAATAATCTTTGCTCCTTCACATGGAACTGCCATTCCAATTTGTTTGCGAACTCCCTCTTTACTTCCCTCAAAAACATATGTATCTGGAAAAGTCTGAAGCCTTGCTCTTTCTCGATTTGTTAAAGCCCTAGGTTCACTCCAATGGTAGATATGAGTTCCACCACCTCCGCTTCCAGTAACTGTATAAGAGGGTTTTTCTGGATCCAGGCGTTTATATATCTGGCTTATCTTTGCCCCCTTAATATTCAGCTTCAAATCATCCGGCAAATCTGCTGTAAAAGCATTTTGTCCTGGAAGAATGTGCTGTAGACGTCGAACAACAACAGCAGACTGTTTTGTTCGTTCGTTATTCGCTGCATTTTCTGAAATTGGCGGTACCTCTATGGCTGTTCTGCATGAATTATCTACTCCCTGATATGGTTCCGTAGAAGGCACTCTAAACGTAACCGGTATATCATTTCTTATTCCTACAATAATTATTCTATGTCTAGCCTGAGGAATTCCATATTCTTCAAACTTGTAAAGATGTGGAGTTATTGTATATCCAGCATCTCTAAGTTCTGTAAGGATTTTTGTAAATGCTTTTCCTTCATTTGCATTTCTCAATCCACCAACATTTTCAGCTAAAAACCACTGAGGTTTGAATAGTTTCAATGCTTTAACACCATAAGAGTATAAAGGACCATAAACACCTTCCATCCCTTTCTGTTCTCCTACAACACTATAATCATTGCAGGGGAAACCGAACGCCAAAGCGTCTATAGGGGCAAGTTTACTCATATCAAATTTTCGGATATCTTCATGATATACTGTTTCCGGAGCATCAGGACAAATATTTCGACGATATGTATCACATGTACTTGCATCATAATCATTTGCCCACTGATGAACAATCCGGAAGTCCGGATTTGCAATATCTGCATGTGTAGCACCCCAAGCAATTCCACCCGGACCACAAAACAGTTCTCCCAATTTAAAAACCATACCTACAGACCTCCTTCCGAAATTTCATCAGTCTCTTTTCTTGAAATCATAAAATCAATTAATAACTGTAAATATTTACAATCATCATCGTCTAATTTTTCTAGATTATGCAATCTATTATTTGGATTAAAATCATTTTCAGAGATATAACCCGCTGCCAAAAGGATGTCAAATGGATGCATACCAAGTACTTTTGCAATTTTGCATAAATTCTCCCAGTTGGGAGTTTTACGTGTCCCATTTTCAATCTTCATGATTTCACTATCGCTGATACCACAAGCTTTTCCAAGGTTTTTTTGTGATAACTTGGCGGCTGTCCTTTTTTCTTTTATTAATTTCCCTACATTTGACATACTTTCACCTCTAAAATATGATATCATGTTTGCTGCTTTTTGTCAAGTATAATATGATATATTGCTGCTTATAGGCAGCATCCATATTATTATTGCGTTAACGTATTTTCCCCAATCAGCATACAATACTCAAAATATCTTAGATAGAAAAAAGGTCCAGAGAGATCATTATCTCCCTAGACCTTTGATTTACCTATTCGTGAATAGTTTTATAACTCATTTTGCTATTTCCTGCTGCGTTCCTGTGCCATCTGCTGCTCCAGATATCTCGGCACCGGCTTTCCGGATCTTTTTGCAATGGCAATCTGTTTCTCATGAAGTTTCTTTATCACAGAAGTCCTTTTCTTCGATCGTTTAGCCGCCGGATTCTGTATTTTTTCTTCAGCTTTCTTCTGGTTATTCACCTGCCCATCGACCATATCATAATTGGCTTCTGTACCTGATTCATGGCTGCGTTCATACATCCCATTCTGAAAATATTTCTGATAAAGCTCCATCTTAATCTGCAGCTGTTTCATCCTTTCTGTAGGCTGCTCTTGTGGATGGCTATATTCACGGATCTTCTTTTTGGCAGCTTCGTCAAATCCTCTGACTCCTGTTTCCGTGACAAATTTTCCATAGCTGTCGAGAATAATCCTCGCTGCCTGCTCCCGGAATTCCTGATGTTCCAGCAGATAAAACTGCTTTCCATCCATTATGATATTGTCCGTTACCTTCCAGTTTCCGGAATAACCATCTATTTTATAATCCTTTGTGTCCATGGAGATTACGCTTCCTGTCGAATTCATGCGGATGAATCCGCTGATTCTTCTGGGATAATCATCACTAAGATAGAAGCAGGAGATTACTCCTTCATGGTTAAGCACCAATACATCGCTGACCTCTGCTTTATTCCGGATTCTCTTCCAGACATCATTGGCTGTCTCATCTTTCTTCATTTCTCCAATCACAATCTGTCGGTAAAATTCCATGCGGATAGAAAGTTTCTTTTCCCTGGCTTCATTGAAGGATAGATGCCACAATTTCCGTCCGGCAGTCATTTTATTGACACGGTAAAGGGCAAACTGGTTAATCGTCATATACATCCTCCTCTTCCGCTAGAAGATATGAATCCAGATCCAAAGTATAGAAATATTTATCTTCAATCTGCTGCAGTTTTTCTACCAGAGTGGATACAATTTCGATCATTTCTTCATCGGACACATCTTCTTTGGTTTCTTCCAGAACTTCCAGTGCTTCCTTCAATGTCATTACTGTATCCTGTCTGGTTTTTTCTGCAAAAATCGCCATTACCATCAATTCATTTTCTTCGAATTTCACTGGCTTCATAAACTCATCGCCTCCCTTCTGTGCTGTGATCTTGTTTTCTTTTCTTTCTGTAGTTCTTCGGGCTTTTTGATTTCTGGTTTTTCTCTTTCTGTCTGCCTTTTCTCAATAATTTTTTCCACATCGGAAATAGCTTTCTGCACCAGTTTGTTATCACGGTATCCCGGGATGGAGTTGATGATATCTTTCTGTAGGGTTCTGCCCACATACAGATCAAACATTCCTTCATAATCACTGCCATCCTGCAGATTAAAGCCAATACTCTTTATTCCATTCATTCGGCTTCCCGGTATCTGGTCAAAGAGCTCAAAAGCCTGTTCCAGTGTCAGATCCTGATGAAATTCCCCAAGAACCGGAAACTCGGAACATTCTGCAACGTAGAAACTAATGCAGGAGCTTTTTTTTCCCACATCCAGATGAGACTCTGGACTTTCAATTCCCAGAGCTTCCTGTCTCTGTCTCACAAAGTCCGGCAGATCTGCAAAACCGAAACTGTCCACATAATAAGCTTTCATATCTCCATTCCTGTTCACAATCACCACATCACTGACAGACATCGAGTGACCCTTGAAGTCAGCCGGATGATTCTGATTAAAAATGCTGTATAACTCATCCAATGAAACCGAATCATGCAGGATTCCGGAATATACACATTTATAGTCATCTGCAGTTACTTCCATCCCATGATCTTTTACAAAATCCATGCCCATAAACTCATAAGGAACGTCTTTCAATTCCGTATTCAGCTGATAAAGGGCATATCTTTCTTCTCCTGCAAACATCAACTCTTCGGAAGATTTTTCATATCGTTCCGGGTGCATTACCCGTTCCACTCTTTCCGCAGTGTCTGGATCTTCCAGGACAACACCTTCCAGCCATTCTTTTACATCATTCCATGAATCTGAAATCATTACACCACCGATTTCATGTGTACCATCCGGAAGGAAACGAAGATTGCCATCTGTACTTTCCAACTCATCAAAATGATATCCGGCAGCTTCCATAACCGGTATCAATTTCTGTTTCTGTTCTGATTCCAGGAGCTTCTGTTTCTCTGCAAGCAATTCCTGCAGGTTGTCCGATAATTCATCAATCATTTCTCCTGCAGTCTTTCGGATTATGTCCATGGATGCTTTTAACTCTTTCATGTCACGATTACTGCTCCATCCGGCAATATACGGAAAACTGTATTCAGAAGTATCTACACCAAAAGCAGAGCAGACACAATAAGCAACGGATTCTGCCTCAACCTCTTTTGTCAGCCGATCCTTTTCTATTCCCTGTTTCTCCATGATATCTTTGTCGTGGAGCCGGGCATGTCCGGTTTCATGAATTGCTGTTTTGATTGTCTGGCTTTCACTCATTCCTTTTTGAATCACAATCTCTTTATCTCCGGAATGATAGTAGCCTTTAGCTTCTCCTGCAATCTCATCAAATCGGATCGGGACCGGTGAGACTGCTGTGATTGCTTTCATGAATAAATCATAATCCGCAACCGCCTCCGTCAGTTCTTCGGGAGCAAGGGTCTCTATAGGCTCACCGTCTGTCTGGCTGATATCAAACACTGTGGTTGGTTTAAACCGCGGAATGACCACTTCGACTTCCTCTGTTCTTGGATTCCCATCTGCGTCCAGAAGAGGCATATGGTTCTGATCCAGAATTTCCTGTTCCCTTTTTCTCTTGATCGGGGCAGGGGCAAGGATCGTAATTCCTTTTTCCCCTTTTTTCACCTGTCTGCCCATTGACTGCCAGTTTCGATATCCGGTAACAAGGGTTGCATCCGGTCTCTGCATCGCAATCAAGAGTGTATTATTAAATGAATATCTGTGAAACTTCGACATGGTCTGCAGATACTGGGCATATTTATCACCGGTAAAAATATTCTCCACGCCAGTCTCCAAAGATTTCAGGATACTGTTCATATCCTTTCCGGCAATTGGAAGTGGGATAGTAGAAGATTGAACAGGCTGGATTTCTTCAAAATTATTCTCTTTGTTCATTCGAACTCCTTTCTAAAACCCCGCCGGTTTTTGATTCCGGCGGGGCTTCTCATACACAAACTATTTAAAGTGACATATCATTTGTTCTCTGTTTCGGCTTATGTACCGGCTGAGACATATTCGGCTCTTTCTTATCGGGCATTTTCTGTTCCCTTCCCTTTGCTTTCTGACGTTCTTCAAAAGCAGATGCTTTTTCAAAAATCCTGTCCTTGGTATCATAGTGATACACTTCATCCGCCAGCTTTTCTTCGGGCCGGACTTCACTGTTATTCACTTCCATTACCATGCGTTTTAATTCACGGGAGGTCATTTCTCCATTATCCGGAAGAACCAGCATTTCATGAGTGGAAGAGGGAAGAATATAGTAATCTCCCTTTAATAATTCTCCAATCTGATCCATCTGACCGGGATAGAAGAGAACCGAAGCACCATCGAGCATCTGCTCATTTGTCACAATGGTAAGCGGAACTCCCATAGTCTGATACATCTCTTCCATCATCTGGTCAATATCCTCTTCCTTTACACCGGCAGCCCTCATATCATTCCTCATCATGTTTTCCATCATTTTATCCATGGAATCCACCTTAACCGGGAACAGCTTCGGACTGTTTTCCAGAGCATCCTGATGCAGCTGATCCTTCGAAACACCAAAAAGTCGCATCATTTCATGGGTTACGATTGTAGAAGCAATGCCATCCACTCCGGAATTAGCAAAAATATGGTAGGTAATCGCCAGATTCTCTACTCGCGTATGGGGAACATTAGACAGAATTTCCTGATTCCTGTCCGCATCTGACACCCGGATAAACAGGTTTTCTTTTGCCTTTTCATAATTAGTCAAAAGATCCATATCTATATCAATAGGTATGATCTGTACAACATCAGCCATCTTCTCCATAATATCTTTCATATCCATATGAACGTCCTGCATCTTTTGATAGAACATGTTCAGGTTCAGTGTCGGGGAAGTCCTCTGTCCCTCTGTTCTTACCGTCATTCCCAGATAATTTTCATTCAGTTTTTTGAATGGATAAACATCAACACTGGCATTTTTATATTCATCCGGAAGATAGTCTTTGATTGTTTCTTTTACAGTTTCTACAAATTTTTCAAATTCCATATTTTTCGTCCTTTCCTGATTTCATTCTCTTTTCGTTTTCTATTTTTTCTTGTGTTTTCCTGATGATTTCCCGCTCGGAAATTCAAGAGAAAAATTCACACGTTCTCCATTTGCATCCATAATCAGGTCTGCTTCAAAATACATATTTTTCTTGGCAGAATACAGATCCTTTATGCGGACTTTCCCGCTTTTTAAAAGCTCGGCAGCCATACGTTTATCAATGGTTTTGTGCATCCGCTCCAGATATTTTGTTTCCTTCCAGAGTGCAAAATGACAGTCTCTGTTACTACAGTAGAAGTTCTTCTTCCCTTCATACACCAGACTTCCGCATACCGGACAGGTTCCAATGCTTTCCCTTGTCTGGAATCTTCTGGTTTCTTCCTCCGGAATCGTGTCACATCCATTCAGCATCATAGTGATCATATTTATAATTCCGGTCATAAATCTGTCCGGGGTAATCTTGCCTTTTTCCATTTCAAGAAGCTGATTTTCCCATTCCGCTGTCATGCTGGCTGATTTCAGAAAGTCGGGCAGGATCTCAATCAGCACCTTGCCATCTTCTGTAGGAATAATCTGTTTTCCCTTACGGACGGCATACTGGGAATGTACCAGTTTTTCAATAATTCCTGCTCTGGTTGCCGGAGTTCCCAGACCCTTTTTCTCCGTATTTTCATCGAATTCCTTATTCCCGGCTGTCTCCATAGCCGCAAGCAGAGTATCTTCACTGTACTGTTTCGGTGGAGAAGTGAAATGCTCCGATTTATCAGCTGTCACATTGTAAAAGATCTGTCCGGGAGCAAGATTAGAAAACCTGTCTGTCTCCACATTTTCGGGATTTTCCATCGCGAGCCCATCTTTGTTCTTGAAGCATTCTTCATAAAGCTTCCATCCCATCTGCTTTACCACTTTCTTTTTTGCGGTAAACAGCTCGTTCTGGCACTTCACGGTAATATCGGTTTCTGTGAAAATCTGATCCTTTTCAGTGGCTTCCACCATACGGACACAGATGAGGAACAATACTTTCTGTTCCCAATCCTTTAACTGTGACAGGTCACAATCTGTTAATTCCACAGTGGGAATAATTGCATGATGATCGGATACCTTCCGGTTATTCAGGACAAGCCTGATATTCGGCTTTTCCGGCTCATCAAAGGGGCCTGTCAGCTGATACTTTTCATGGATCCTCCGAATCACATTACCTGCAGTTACCTCCATATCCTCTGTCAGATACTGGCTGTCTGTTCTCGGATAGGTGATCAGTTTCTGCTCATACAGAGACTGTGCCGCATTTAAGGTCTGCTGGGCAGTCATGCCATAATGCCGGTTCGCTTCCCTCTGCAAAGTAGTCAGATCATAAAGCTTTGGTGGTTTTACGGTCTTATCTGTTGAACGGATTTCTTCCACAACCGCATCACTTCCCTGGCAAAGAGCTCTCAGCTTTTCTGCTTCCTTTTCATCAAAGATTTTCTGCCTTTCTACCTGCAGGCCATCCAGATCCAGCTCTACATTGAAATATTTTTCCTTCTGGAATGAGGAAACAGCCCTGTCCCTGTCTACCAGCATGGCAAGCGTCGGTGTCTGAACACGCCCCACAGTCAGCTTCTTATAATATTTACTGGTGTAAGCTCTGGTTGCGTTCATCCCTACCAACCAATCTGCCTGGGCTCTGCATACAGCAGCATCGGCAAGGTTTTCATATGCAGACGCATCTTTCATTTGAGAAAATCCCTCGCGGATGGCTACATCTTCCATAGAACTGATCCACAATCTTTTTACCGGTTTTCTGCTTTGGGAAAGATCATAGACCCTCTTGAAAATCAATTCTCCTTCCCGTCCTGCATCACAGGCATTTACTACATAGTCGATCTCCGGACGGTTCAGCAGTTTCTTCAACACATAGAACTGATCCTTCTTGTCCTTTGGTACTGCCAGTTTCCACTCCTGCGGAATAATGGGAAGATCCTCATAGTTCCAACTGCTGAATTTCTCGTCATAAGCATCCGGAGCCACATATTCAGCAAGATGGCCGAGACACCAGCTGACGATGCAATCCTTTCCTTCCAGATATCCGTCTTCCCGTTTCTGTGCGCCGATCACATCCGCAATAGATCGGGCTACACTTGGTTTTTCTGTAATCACTAAATACATATTCTTACAACTCCTTTCACTTATATGGGAGCTGCGTTGCCCTTATACAACATCAGCTCCCACCTTTTTGGATTTATTCCTGTGATTCGACTTTCTCTTCCGGATTGTCTGATTCCTCATCCTCATTGATGGTCTCCAGCCCGTCATCCATTTCCAGACCTTCGTTTTCAGAATCATCATCTTCCTGCTTCGGTTTGTAGATCTTGAAGTAGTAATAGCCTGCAATCCCCGCTACAGCCAGAAGCAGGATCACAAACAGACCAGAATTTGTTGCTGTTTTATCCGGTTTATCTGCCTGTGTTTCTTCTTCAACAACCATGCTGCTTTCCGTATCGTCTGTATGCTCATCCTCCAGGACTACAGAAGGGGCAGTCTCTAAAGTCTGCTGCTGATCCTCATCCAGAAATTCTTTCAGGTCATTTTCATCAATCTGAGACAGCATGTACACGTTGTTCGTAGTAGCTGCCCGGTCGATTACGATATAAAACGTATTGTTATTCTTTGTTTTAATCGTCAGAAATTCCTTACTGGAATCATCGGTAATGTCATCCCTTACCTCTCCGTTACCAGGAACAGAGAACGGATCGCCATTTTCCTCGGTATGAGTATCCTCAACCACCGGTTCCTCCGTTTCTGTTGTTGATTCCTCCTGAGCAGCTTCTGTACCCTGATCCACATAGGCAAACGCAGTAGCCTGACTTCCAAAAAACATCATTGCTGCTGTCAAAAGCATCACCAGTTTTTTATTCAGTTTCTTCCATTTCACCATATTCATTTTCCTCACTTTCTCTTTTTTCTTCCTGAACAACAAAGGAGCCAGATTCTTCTTCTGACTCCCCGCTCGCTACAAATGATATCGTTCCATCCTGGATTCCGTTTAACAGGTCAAATAATTCCTGCCCTTTCAATTTCATTCCACGGATACTTTTGATCATTTCGTTATTTTCTTCCTCTTTCAGAGCTGACCGGACACCTTTCAGGTACATTTCCAGATCAGCAATCTTTTTTTCGGTCTTTTCAATCTCATCCAGATACTTTTTGATCTTCCGATTCAAATTTTCACCTTCCTTCTTTTTTATTTTTAAGGCAGTCTTCCAAAGCACATAAAATGCTGCTGCCAGTAGGATGTATTGATATTCGCATACTGGATCGGATCCCCGCAGTGAATCATCATTCCATTGCCAACATAAATTCCCACATGGCTGGCACCGCTGGTATTATAGGTTCCCTGGAAAAAGATGAGATCTCCCGGCTTTGCCTGTGACGGTGGAACATAAGTACAAAGGCCACGAAGCCCATCTGCGGTCCGACGTCCATAATTCCAGCCATTTCCACAATGATTAACTACCCAGGATACAAATCCGGAACAGTCGAAGCTGGTGCTCGGTGAAGATCCGCCCCATACATAGGGATATCCCAGATATTTTTCTGCTTCCCGGATCATTCTTGCAAAACGTTCATCCGACAGTGCTTCCGGCGGGATCTCATAGCTCATGCCGCCTCCGGCTCCGGTGATTCGGTTTACATCCCACAAATAATCCCGGTTGCCCAGTGTGGTATTTAATGCATCATACAGAATTTCCTGTTCCTCTGTCAGATTTGCCCTTGCCACTGCATCAAAATTCGTATTCGTGAGAGTGACATAGAGGACTCTCTGAGTAGTAGTGGTAGTAACCTCCACCTCCCGGCTGCCATTATCATCTGCCAGAAATGCTTCCCATGTCTGATGACCGTGGGCACTGGCTGCGGAATGGCTGTCATAATACACGTCAAAAGCAACCCCATACCTGGCAAAATTCCCTGTATCCTCAACGGTATATTCCACACCATTCATGATCACTTTCGTTCCCATAGGCACAATCGGATTATTTGCGTCTACCGCAATCGTATGATTGGCTGTCGGGTATGCACCGCTGGCTGTTGGTCCGCCGGACCATCTTCCACAACAAATGGAGCAGTTACAATATCCGCTGGTTACCACATTTCCCAGGGATTCTCCCACACGTACTGTTCTCGTTTCTGTGACAGTTTCCGTCCTTCCATGGGTTGACAGATGATACTGTGCCTGAAACAGATCCTGTAATTCATCCTTTACATCGTCATAGGTATACCCACCATACTTTGCGGTCAGGTATGAAGTCAGATGATACGGATTATGCCCGATTTCGCTGACATTGTACTGATAGGAATCGTAATCCGGATAAGTGGATTCCATGTTGTTAATCTGACGGTTCAACGCTTCTTCCATAGCAGCATAAGCATTTTCTGCAGCATAGATATCCGCATCGGTACTGGGATAGGTTGTCATACCGATCACGGAAGCTCCACCCTGAATCGAAGCACTGCAGCTTCCCAGAGAGACTGCAATCAGCATAAAAATGAGCGAAAAAATACCGATGCCAAGAAACATGGTACGGTTTCGCCTTACGATTTCTTTTAAAGCAATCTTGGCTTTTACCGTCATGTTCTCGACACCGGCAATCGTTGTTGCTCCCCCGAGACTTCCTGCTGTTTTTCCAGCTCTGGCAGCCCGGTAGGCATCTTTATATTTTTTTCTCTGGAAGAAGCGGTTTAGAAAACGCTTCTTTTCTGCATTTTGCACTGAATCCCTGGCAGTTCGGTCTGCTGCTTCCTTCGCAGCATCAAACTTCAATCTGGAAGCCTCCGGAGCATCCAGATTCATCCCTTTTCTGTGTGCTTTCACATCACTTCTCTGGCTTCTTAACTGTGCTCTGCGCAGACTGTGTGCTGCTTCATCAGCAGCTGCAATCACTGCACCGGAACCATCTACAGCAGCATTATCATCTCCATCCTCTGTTATCTGATTTCTGGCATATAGTGCAGCACCGGCTGCTACCTTTCGACCCATTCCTGTTCCGGCTCCGTGGATCATGCCGGATCCTTCATCACCAAAAGAAAGCCTACCCGATTTTTCCTGTTCTTCTGTCAGTCTCTTTCGAGCACGTTTCTTCTTTACTTGATCTTTCTGATCCGAGATACCGGATACTTCCGGAATCTGTTCCTGAGAATGAAGCTTTCCCTGGTATCGGCTGTCCTTTTTTTCTATGATTCTTTCACTGCTTGCTTTTGAAAAAGTTCTTGCAGGTCTTTCTTCAGATGCAATATCCGAAGACATTCTTAATTCCTGCACATACCTTCTCATGCGTCGGTTATCAGTTCTTCCGAAACTGTCCGATAGCCTTTTGCCGGGAGCCGCATTTTTCTCATCCTGCTCCGTACTGTCAAGCTCAGGTTCATCCCGGCTTTTCTGGCTGATTTTCTTCACAGAACCATCCCGGAGTGTTTCTTCTGTCAGACCTTCTCTTGTCATTTTAGAAAAGATCTTGTCTTTCGCTGTATATTCCTTTCCTGCCAATCATTCACCTTCTTTCATTCTCAATTTGTTTACCAATCACAACCATCCGCCCGTTTTTATGCGAATACTCACAGGTTGACAGTGTGATCAGCTTGTCTCCATACTGTGTTGTATAACCAGTGTCATAATATGACCGTTTTTTACATTCTTTGACAAATACCATATAATCCGCAGCATTTTCTGCCTTGATAAAAGAGTAGTATTCAAAATCATGCCCGGTATACACCGGAACAGCAAAGGCTGCTATGATCTGATACTGTTCCTTCCCATGAAGTGTGCTGTACTGGATGATCGGATGTTCCTGATAGAATTCTTCTGACTTATATTGATCCAAAGCTGCAAACATTTTCCCGGAACTCATGTGATGTCCATAGATGATTAAATTATCTGCATCCTCCGGATCACACAGTTCAGAAAGGAATGGAGTACCGCTTACGTCATATTCCTTCTCAAAATTTCTTCTGAGATAGTAATTCTTTTCCTCCGGATGATACATGACCGGATAATCGATTGCTGTCCCTTCAATCTTTATCCATCCAATGCAGTCCGGATTCTTTTCATGTAAAGCCAGAAGGCCAGGATCAACAATAGCAGGAGAATTACTGTCTCCCTCGATATCATCTTTATTATCATTAGTTTCCTGTTCTTCATGGATTTGTCGAATAGAGTCGAATCCTGTTTCGCTTTTTTGATCTTGCAAATACATTCCCATCAGAAAATAGAGGCTGATGGAGAGAAGGATAATGGAAACTACAAACAGAATCCGTGAGATCCATTTTCTCATTTTCTTTCTGCCTCCAGTTTCTTTCGTTCCTCTACCTCTTCCGGTTTTGTTGTCATCAGTGAATACAGTTTCAGACTCTTATCGAACTTATCCTTGAATGGAATGATGATATTTCCATAGAAAAGGAGACCTTCGCCTTCTCCGGAATTCGTTACATAGGATAACTGGTACGGAGAAATATTCAGCTGCTTTGCCAGAATCTGTCTGTCGCCTGCAGCCTGATTCAGCATCAGGATGAAATCACTGTTTTCAAAGATATTTTCAATCTCCCGGCTGGCCAGAAGATCTTTGATGTTCTGCGTGATTCCTGTTGGAATTCCACCCCATTTACGAAATCTCTTCCAGATTTCCACAGAATAAGCTGCGGTCTGTTCCTCTTTCAGAAGAAGATGGAATTCATCGATATAGTATCTGGTAGATTTCTGTGAGCCCCGGTTAATGGTAACACGGTTCCATACCTGATCCTGGACAATGAGCATTCCCAGTTTTTTCAACTGTTTACCCAGCTCCTTGATGTCGAAGCAGACAATCCGATTATTCAGTTCCACATTTGTCTGATGGTTAAACACTTTCAGAGAACCATTAACGTAGATTTCCAGTGCTGTTGCAATACGCTGGGCCTGGGGCTCTTTCTGCTTCCTCAGGCAGTCATACAGATCTCCCAGTACCGGCATATTTTCCGGTTTCGGATCTGCAAAATATTTCTGATATACAAGGGGCAGACACCGGTCGATCACTGACTTTTCCTCTGCCTCAATACCATTTCTGGTTCCCATGATTAGCTCACACAACGACAGGACAAAATCTGACTTCACACCCAGCGGATTATCATCATCGGAATAATCCATATTGATATCCATGGGATTAATATAATCCTTGCTGGTCGGAGAAATGTGGATAACCTGACCGCCGAGGGCATGGACCAGTGGATAATATTCTCCCTCCGGATCTCCGATGATAATATCGTCATTTGTCACGAAAAATGCATTGGTGATTTCTCTCTTAGCCGCAAAAGATTTTCCGGATCCAGGTGTACCGAGAATCAGCCCATTCGGGTTTTTCAGTTTCTTTCGATCTACCATAATCATATTGTTGCTGAGGGCATTCAGTCCGTAATAAAGGGATTCTCCGCCCATGAACAATTCCTGTGTTGTGAAAGGAACAAAAATAGCAGTGCTGGTAGTCGTCAGTGCCCTTTTGATCGGCACATGATTGACACCAAGCGGAACACTGCTCATCAGCCCTTCCTCCTGTTGATAATCCAGACGCCTTAACACACAGTTATATTTCTGAGCGATACCGGCAGTCTGGAATACTGCATTTTCCAGATCCTGTTTACTTTTTGCTGTATTCAAAAAGAGCGCAGTTACCAGGAACATACGCTCATTTCGTGACTGCAGATCTTCCAGAAGTCTCTTTGCCTCGCCGCCATACGTATTCAGGTCTGACGGGATGATGTCCATATCATATCCGGAACGAACTGCCTTTTTCTGTTCTTCAATTTTCATACGGTTGATATCTGTCACCTTGCTTTTTACAAGCTTGATGGCTTTCATCTGATCTACCGACTGCACATGAAGGTTTACGATCAGATCCTTATCCATATCCAGAAACTCTGCCAGCATTTTATCCGTAAGCTCCGGAGCCAGAATCTGCAGATAGGAGACTGCGCCAATCGTTATCCCCATCTGGAATGTCTTCCCTTCTTTAAATACAAAGCTGGTCGGTGCCACATAGTCCTTTGTACTGAGACCGGTCCGGATCATGGATCCATAATCAAACTGGAAATCGGCACTGGCATCCGGATTAAATGTTTCATACATAATCTGAAGCCGCTCCACACCATTCAGGGGATATGCCGGTACACCAAGCACCTTGAAATTATTCAGGATATCCGACTCGATACGTTCCAGCTTCGGTTTCGCCAGCTTGATATTCTCCGCTTCGATAGAAAACGTGATATATTTTGACTTTACCAGACCGTTATTACCCTTTGCCAGTTGATTTTTAAGCATCTGTGCATATTCCATGCGGACATCATCAAACTCATCATGCTGAGGCCGGATACGGATCACATTCTCAAATTCCTTCATATTACTTTTGTGATTGATAAAGCTCAGCTGGAAATGAATGCTGCTGTCAAAATAGTTGAGGAAATCACACCAGTTTTCAAAAATAGCATTCTTATCCTCATTCTGTGCCAGCTGATAGTTGATATCATAAAACCGGATACATTTAGAATATGTATTCCCCTGTACCCGGCAGATCCCATCCTTTCCCATCTCTTTGTATCGGATCGTCTTTTGTACCGAAAGCCGCTTTTCTTCTTTTTTCTTTGACTTTTTGGTGCTGTTATTTTTTCTTTTTGACACCTGTCTTTCCTCCCTTCTTTCCTCTGACTGCATTTTTCGAACCGATTGTTTCCGGATTCGATTCATAATAATTCTCTGTTTCGTAGGTTCTGACCGGTGGCCGGAACACTTTTACATTCAGGATGTGCAAGATCACATCCTCGAGATGCATCCCATCTTTTTCATACATGGCAAACATAAATGCCGGCAACATTAGAATCACCATAACGGTAGCCGCATTTGACATTCCAAGTATTCCTCTTGTGAGAAAATAAAACGGAATACCAATCGCTGCACCGATACCGATGCAGATGATCTGTCTCTTTGTCAGATTAAAAGCCACTTTGTTTTTTACTTTTGTCAAATCCTTTGGAACACTGACATATGCCATGGTTTATCTCTCCTTCCTGTGATTAATTTAATGGGCATTAAAAATGGACTTGCTCAGGGATCCTGTCTTAAACAAACTGAAACACAGGATGACTGTATAAGCCATTACGCCAAATAATGAAGAACTCAGATTATCTGAATACTGGATACCCGCTACCAGCACAGCGTAGATAGCGACGCATACCATCATCAGAAATGCCTGAAATGCCAGGGCAAAGAGTCCTCTGAAATAATTGGTTCCGATCTGTCCCCACTCTCTGTTGCTCATCGTGGCAAACGGGATCGGTGCGACCGAAGTATAAAGGTAAATCTCAATCATACGTCCATATAAAATTACGGTGATTAATACGGACATGATTCTCATACAGAAGCTGACGATCAGGGTTTCCAATGCCAACACTACTAATTCTCCAATCTCCATGGCTTCCAATGTAGCCTCCAGATCGGTCAATGCCGAACTGATATCAATGGCTGTACTGCCTGTGACCACACCGGATGCAGCATTTACTACATGCTGACCTACATCAAAAACAGCCATTGTAATCGTAAAAGTATTGCTTACCAGATACACTGCGATCCACATCTTCACAAAGTATTTGAAGAACATCCATGTATCAATATCATGCATGTTATTACGCTCAGTAAGCATGGAAATCAGCTCATAGCAGAGCACAAACGTAATGATGATACCTGCAATCGGTAAAATTACCGAATTGGACAGGTTCTGGATCATACTGAATATGCTGCCATTCCATCCCTGGGGAGTCTGTCCAACCTGGCTTGCAATCTCACCTGTTTTCTGATTGACATCAGTAAACATCTGATCCAGGTTGGAATTGATCATCCCTGTCAGGAGTTCCCTCATCCATTCTTCGATCGCATCAAAAATCTGATCGAACATGGATAACTACCCCTTTCTCTTAACCAAACAGTCCACTAAGAAGCGGAATTAATTGAGTACCGATGAGGATTACACCACCACCGCTCATAAGCTGTTTGATTCCCTGAGACTTTGCCCCCGGATTGTCATTTCCATAACCTTCCATCAGGTTGATGACACCCCAGACTCCAAGGCCGGCCCCGATGGCAACTACCAGTGTCTGCAAAATATTAATTGCGCTCGTAAAAAATCCCATATATTTTTTCCTCCTTCATTTGATCATTTTCTTTTCTTCTTTCTTTTTCCGGTGTTCCAGTTTTCCCAGGAACAGGGCGATCTGTTTCTTATCCTCATACAAACCTCCATCAAACAAAAAAATCCGCTCCCTATGGAACGGTTCTCAATACTGTCTGCTTCCTATTTCTTTACAGGCTCCACAAGCAGGAGCAGATATGCCATATGAGTTGTCAACTCTGCCATTTCATCATCGAATAAAAATGTCGAAGCTACCACCTCTCCTGCGGCATATCGGTTGTCACATCTGGACCGGAGCTTATCAATCAGCTCACCAAAATATGCTTTACACTTTTCCGTGGGGATCAATGCTGTAATCTTCTCCATATGGAGGATAAACGGAATATAATCCTCTTCAATAGAAGTAAATTCAAATACAAAGAGAGATTCACTTCTCCCCCTGCGTCTCATTGGTCTAATCCACATATCGTTCTCCTTCCTCAGCCTCTATGGCTGCAATGTCTTCTTTCGTTATTTCGTATTCATGCATTTCAAATGCTGTATCTCTGGAAATAACCAGCTTGTGTTCCAGATACTTTTCGATATCGAACTCATTTTTCCTGTTGTAATCAGAAAGCTCCTTATACCTTCTGTGCTTCGTAATATCATATTTGTCACTGAAAAACGGACGAACACCTCGAAGCTGCAGGATACACTTATTGCCATCCATGACTGCCAGCTCATCCCGACTCATCAGATCTTTTCCTGTCTTCTGATAATTCAGTCCATAGGAGCGGTTATTCCCTCTGGTATCTGAAGTGTTATACAGATCAATGGTCTCTTTTCCAAGGGTTTCGGATATCTCCTTTAGGGTAGAGCTTTCTTTTCCGCCAAGAAATAAAACCGTATCACAGTTGCCTATGATGGTTTCTGCCGCATCCTTATAAATTGTCTTTAGCTGAGACTGTGACTGCAAAATGATAGAAGCCGATATTTCGCGGCTTCGGATCGTAGCAATCAGCTTGTCGAATTTTGGAATCTGCCCGATATTACTGAACTCATCCAGCAACAGACGGACATGATAAGGCAATCTTCCTCCATGCTCATCATCTGCTTTATCGCAAAGCAGATTGAAAAGCTGGGTGTACATGATAGCAACAATAAAGTTGAAGGTGTCATCTGTATCACTGATAATGACAAACATGGCTGTCTTCTGGTCTCCCAGCATATCAAGCTCCATCTCATCGTATCGTGTCAGCTCCCGAAGCTCTGCAATATCAAATGGGGCTAACCTGGCACCACAGCTAATTAAGATAGATTTGGCAGTTTTTCCGGCTGCCAGCTTATATTTGCGGTACTGGCGTACTGCAAAATGTTCCGGATTCTCCGCTTCCAGCTCTTCAAATAGTTCATCCACTGCATTTTTGAATTCTTCATCTTCTTCTCTGGTTTCACTGGCATTGATAAATTCCAGAAGAGTAGCAAAATTCTGTTCTTCCTCCGGTGCTTCATACCAGATGTATCCAATCAGAGCAGTGTAGAGAAGACGTTCAGCCTTGACCCAGAAATCTTCGGTTGCTTTTTCTCCTTCCCCTTTTGTATTTGCAATGATCGTATTCACCAGTTTCAGGATATCTTTTTCGCTCCGGATATAGTGAAACGGATTATAGTGCATGGATTTTTTGAAATTGATCGTATTCAGAACCTTGATCCGGTATCCATGACGGACTAACATTGTGCCGCATTCAACAATAATGGTACCTTTCGGATCTGTGACCACATACGATACGTTATCCGGCATCTGCATGAGGTTGGGCTTCACATAGAATCGTGTTTTACCGGATCCGGATCCACCGATGACGATCACATTTTTGTTTCTTGCATACTTCGGAAGTTTCGGGCGGCTGTTCATAGTCAGCCTCTCCGTCTGTGTCAGGATGATATTATTTTCAAATACCGGATCAATAAATGGTTCAATGTCTTTTTCATTTCCCCATCTTGCAGAACCGTATTCTTCGCCCTGCCGGAACTTTTTTGCATTTTTCCCTTTCATGTACACAACACAGCGGAGAAGTAACGCCCCGATGATACCGGCTAAAAGATCCCGGATGTGGAAGCTTGGTATCCACGACCGGAAAGCTACTGGAAGATTCATCAGCATAACACCAAGCTTTTGAACCACAGTTCCGCCGATACAGTGCCGGTAAAGCCATGCACATTTCTCTACCACATAGAAAGCGATGAGATAGGGAATATTCATTGCAACCAGCTTTTTAACACTGACCTTTGATAAGCTTTGCCGGATTGCTGTTTCCAACTTTCCCGGACTTCTGGCTTTTGGTTTCTTTTTACTCATCGCTGCTGTCCCCTCACTTTCTGTTTCACTTTTTCTCTCTGGCGGTGTTTAACGTTCATCTTCTGCACAGACTTCTGCAGTTTCTTCCGCACAGAAGGCTTTTTGGATTTCTTCATGGAAACTCCTGCATATTCCTTAAATGCAGCTGTCATCACATCCACATCCTTCGCCTTAAAGAACACCAGATACCTCTGCGGTGTCACACTGTCGTCCCTTTTCAAGCTGTAATCAATGCCATATTTACGGGCAACCCGGTCAAAGGATTTGATATTCTGGTTTGCGATCTGAATATTGGTCAGCTGCGCTCCCTGTTCCTGCAGCTGCTTGATCGTCTGCTTTCCATGGGGCTTTTTCTTTTCCTGCCTTTGCTTTTCTTTTTCAATACCACGCTCTCTGGCCTGTCCCTGCTTTTCTGCCTGTTTAATCTGCGATGATTTCTGACCTTCCCGCTCCAGCTCCATAAGAAACTTTCTCATGGCAGCTTTTACCATAGAAGCGGTGATCCTGGCTCCCTGTACACTGAGCGTAATAATTCTCTCATTTACTTCTTCCTGCATTTATCCACCTTCCTTCTCAATCAGGGGAAGAATTCCCTGTTCTTTTAAAAACTCATATAAAAATCTTCTGCCTTTCTGTGTCCATTCTGTCTGGATCCTTACGACCGGACCGGTGCGGTTTGGGTGCATATAGATTGTTCTGCTCTGGACATAACCTTTCCCGGCATAATCGGCATATAACACCCATTGGTCATTGACTTTATACTGGATCCTCATATCATGAAGAAGCCGGTTAAATGAAACCGCGCTGTACCCATAATCTTTTGCAATCTGTGTGACCAGAACAGATGAGGGGGAATTCATGATCAGATCCAGATATGCAGCCTTCGGTGCCATATCTTCCAAAAGCATCTGCTGTTTGATCAGCTGATCTCCAAGCTCGGTACATTGATCCTGCAATTTGGCTATCTGGGTATTGGCCAGCTGCAATGCTCTTGCCATCACCTGTTCCGGTTGATTCCACGCCTTTTCCAGCTCCAGAAAATACTGGCGATATAGTTTTCCTTTTTCATTTCGAAGGAGCATACAGATGTGTTTTGCCATATCCACCGTAATATAGTGGTCTACACTGCATCTGCCTCCGGTACTTTTATTCATTTTTGGATAAAAGTCCTGCCCACTCTCAAAGCCGAGAGCAATAATACGATCGATCCAGACACTGTACTGTGTCTTAATGCCCAGTGCTTCATACAATTCTCTGGCACAGATCAGCGGACGGTCATTTTTAACTTCCACTCGAAGCATTGGTATCAACACATCCGCCTCCTTTTTTTCTCCCGCATTTCTTTTTGAAGCTTTGCAATACAGTATCCGATACAGGGCGTATGCTTTCCGTAAGGGCAGGTTTTGCAGTTCCCTTCCTCATAGTCATTTGGCTCCTTCTTTTCCTCCGGCATCAGGTAATAACATTCCGGCAGAATACAACCTTTGTTTTTGCCCTGCCACCAGTAGCAGTAGTCACAAGACTTTGGCTTGTCTTCCAGATACTTTCTTCCATCAATCTTTGCTCCCGGTAATATCGTTTCTTTTCTTCCCATGTTTTTCCTCATCTTTCTGAAATGCATTAAGGGCATTCATGGATCTCCTTTCCGATTTCCACAAATGCCCTTATGCTTCTGGTTCATCATTATTTTATTTCTAAGTTACTATTTACGCTTTCTTCTGATTCCAAAAGCGACTCCAAGACCACCGGCACCGATACCGAGCAGAAGCAGCCACAATTTCATGTTGCGGTCATCCCCTGTTTTTGGAGTATCTGTCGCCGGAGCAGATGGTTTAGCTTCATCCACCATCGTTACATGCTGAACTTCACCGGTATCTTTTACTTCGAATTCCACATCATTGGCAACCAGATATCCATCCGGTGCGATTTCTTCACGAAGCGTGTATTTTCCGATCGGAAGCATTTCGATGTAATGTGCTTTTTTTGTGGAAGTCCAGCTTTCCACAACCTTTCCATCCTTGTCCAGGATCGTAAGTTTAGCACCCGGAAGTTCCTTCCCTGCAATATCCTGTTTAGAGATTTCCACTTTTGTCACGTCATCTTTCATCTGATGCTTCTGAATTTCCGCTGTATTCTCTACGGTAAACTCGATGCTTTCTGCAGTCACATATCCATCGGCTGGCTGTGTTTCTATCAGAGTGTATTTCTTACCTACTGCCAGCTCTTTGATCACATGAGCTTCTTCTGTAGAAGTCCACTCATCAACAGTGTTTCCATCCTCATCTACCAGTTTCAGCTTACATCCCGGTATTTCTTTTCCACCAGTCAGATCGGTCTTTGTGATTTCAACTGTTGTTGCTTCATCTTCAAATATAAGATCTACAACAACAGAATCCTCATTTTCACCGGCATAGGAAACAGTAAATTCCTGTACTTCCTCTGCATTTACAAATCCGGCTGGCGCATAGAGTTCTTTCACATAATATTCAGCATCGATTGGAAGATCAGCAACAAAAGTAATTTTGCCTTCGGCATCGGTTGATTTCAGCTCGATGATCTCATCTGCTTCAATCAGCACCTTTCCGGTAGTAGAGGATTTGATATCTTCTTTGGCATAAAGACCAAATACGCTGCCTTCCAGTACACGATCCTGATCTTTTTCCTTTTTCACAAGATTAATGATCACTCTCTGACGGTGATTCTGCCAGTCATCATTATAGGTTACAACCGGTGTATTCTGATCCACATAGCTTAGATTCACATGACGGATTTCTGAATCGAGAACATATCCGTGAGCTGTTCCCACTTCTTTGACATAGTATTTGCCCAGTGGAAGATTACTCAGTTTTGCAATGCCGGTTTCATCTGTCGTAATCGTTGCCACCAGCTCATCTGCCTTATAATAATCTTCGCTGACACCATCCGCAGCCTTGATATCTTCCTCTGCATATACTTCGAAAGTAACATCGGTCAGGCTGCCGGTAATATAATGGAAAATATGTTCCACCACACCTTTGATCTGATCTACAAGAGACACCTCATCCAGAAATTCTCCCTTTTTATTCAGGATTAGTTCTGCAACCGGCACTTCGTCTTTCATTTCCACTTTCTGGATTTCTGCAGTATCTTCAATCGTAAAAGTGATATCATTTGCAACAAGGTATCCATACGGAGCAAATTCTTCGCGAAGTGTATAGGTCTCTCCAACGGTCAGACGTTTGATCACATGTGGTTCGTCTTTGGAAGACTCCCAGCTGTCGATGATATTTCCATCCTGGTCAAGTACCTGCAGGTACGCACCATCCAGTTCTTCGCCTGTGGTGATATCGGACTTCGTAATTTCCACAACTGTCGGCTCGTTTTTCTTAACTGCTTTCAACTCAACGGTCTGAATGTCCTGTCCCTGATAAGAAGCATCAAAGCTCAGAATCTCATCAGAAGAAACAAAACCGGCAGGAGCATGAAGCTCTTTCACATAATACTGTCCGAGAGGCAGATCCAGTGTACATTTTGCCTGACCATCTTCATCGGAAGTCATCTCCTGAAGCAGGGTATCTGCTTTTACGATTACTTGGCCATCTTTATTGATGATATCTTCGGCATTGTAGATTCCGAAGACAGCACCCGGTACGACATTTCCATTATCTGCATCCTGTTTCTCGACAGAAATCGACACTTTCTGTCTTTCATTGGTGAAGGACACCTGGTCAAATACAACCGGGGTATTCTGATCTGCATATACAAAAACAGCTTTTTCACTGTTCTCATTATGAACAAATCCTTCCGGTGCCTCGGATTCTTTTACATAATATTCGCCAAGAGGAAGATCTTTCACATACGCATATCCATCTTCATCCGTAGTTACTTTTGCCACCAGGGCATCCTTTGCATAATACAAGGTACGGTTTCCATTTTCATCCACCTGATGATCGGCAGTAAAAATATCTTCTGCAGCATATACTTCAAATGTAACGCCTTTCAGTCCACACAGCTCATACTGGAAATCATGATCATAACCGGCAAGAAGTTCTCCCTGTTTGAAAATGGTCAGTTCTCCCTTAACCGGATGATTCTCATATTCCACTTCGATAATGGCATCTTTACTGGTCGGATCGATCATATAGGCTGTGTTAGTATCTACAGATACCGTTACATAAGCAGAAGACTGTGTATATCCTTCCGGCGCGGTCACTTCTTCGATTCTGTAATTTCCGATCTTCAAATTGTTCGGAAGGATCAGATATCCGTTCTCATCGGTAAAATATGATTTGTGAACTTTGGTAGAAGGATAAGTAGTAACCTGCTCGACATATTTCTGATGATCCAGATCATATACTTTAAATTCTGTATTTGCCAGAAGCACACTCTTCTTTGTTTCATCATCTTTCTTGATGATCTTCAGCTTTGCCTCAAATTCCTTATCCAGAAGCACACGCCATACCTGCGGAGTGTCTGGGTGATTCTCATTGATTGTAACGATAAAATCATCCACCGGTTCATAGTTGTGTTTACTGGTTGTCTCTTTTACCACGTATGTTCCATACGGAAGTGGAATAGAGCAGGCATAACCCTTTTCATCTGTAAACATCTCTGTTTTTCCATCTGCTGTGATAACAACTGGATTCGCAGAAGAGAAATCATAAGACCCATCTGCTTTTACTTTCAGATCACTTGCCAGCCAGGCAGAGAAACCAATACCTTTCAAAAGATCGGCATCTGTTTTCCCGTTATTCGCTGCCTTGATAATCTGAAATGGCTGTTTGATCACATCTTCTTTGGAAATTGCTTTTCTTTCTACAACTGGTACATTTGCACCTTCGTAAGAGCAGTCTACCTCATGTTCTTCCTGATCCAGCAGATATCCAACCGGAGGAGTCAGCTCTTTAAAATAATATTTTCCCAGATACAAATTGGAAACCGAAGCCTGTCCGTTTTTATCTGTAGTCAGGGATGTGATCTGGGTTCCTTTCTTATAAAGGACACCTGTTTTCCCATCCGGATGTACAATATCCTCACGTGCAAATAAGCCATAAACAGCACCTTCCAGAGTCGCATCACCCTGAGGAGTATTTCCTGTCTCAGCATCCTGCTTATGAAGGGAAATCGTTGCTGTCACTCGTTTATCGGTCACGTTCTTGTTGGTTGTTTTTCCGATATTCAATGTTACATTGTACCCTTTGGCATCAATCGTATACCCTGTCGGAACAGAGATTTCTTTCAGATATACAACTTCCTGTGTCTTCTCAATCGTAACCTTTGATACACCATTGGCATCCGTTGCCGGCATCTGTTTAATCAGCTGTGTACATGCAGCATCGCTGTAGATACCATAAACTGCACCGGCCAGAGTATTTGATGTCTCACTGTCTTTCTTCACGATGGAAACATAACATTCTTTTGTCCATGTTACTTTAAAATCCACATACTTTTCATTTCCGACACCTTCACCAAATACCAGTGCAAGATCCTGTGTGGAAGATCCTGTTGTTATCTTATAGGCAGAATACTCTTTATCAATGCTTCCTTTCATCTTTGAAGAGAATAAAGCACCCACATCCTCAGCTTGAGATAGTGGGGCAGTAAGATAGAACTGTGTTCCACCGCAGATTTCAACGCTCGCACCTGCCGCACTGGTTTTGCCGGTAGTCACATTCACAAGCTTTACTCCCTGTGGAAGTTTAAAGGTAATGGTCTGCAATTCATCTGCTTTGAATGTAATCGTCTTTGTTCTCTGGATATTTCCTTCCACATAAGCGTTCACATCACTATCAGAAAAGCTCATATCCACATCCGGGATATCCGGCATATTGATACAGTAGTTATAAAGCTCCTTAGCAAGAGACCGTCCGGTTGCGTTCGTACCGGAATCCCAGTCACTGGATCCGTTGGCATATGCTGCCGCAAGGTGTGTGATAATAAATCTCTTACCAGCAGAGAAATCCGGGTGTTTTTCATCAAAGAATCCATTCTCGTCACTGGCTTTTGTTCCATAGTAACAAACCTTTGCCAGAGTCTTGCCATCAGATAATTTTGTAATAGAGTACGTACCATCATCCGGTCCATTCTTAGATGGCTGAACACAATATGCTGTCGCTTTGATTCCACCCCAGGACACATAATATGGTGCTGTAATGTAAGAACCTAATCCATAATCAGCATAATGATACCAGCTGCCTCTTGTAATAGATACGGACTGGCTACCGGTTTCTGCAGCCGCTAAAAGCATCGGCATTTCAAAAGTGACCATTTCTCCGGCTTCCAGTTCATTTAAGGCAATTCCCTGATCTACCGCCTCTTCCATAACTTCTGAAAGAGTAGTACCGGTTTCCGGATCAACCGTCTCCTGATTTTCCGTTGATTCGATCTCTGCATCAAATTCTTCCTCGGTGATTTCTTTCCCGGTAACCTCTGTTTCTGTCTCAGCTTCTGATACATTTACCGCTTCATCCGTTTCCGGCTGTTTCATTTCGGAAGAATCCGTTTCCGATTCATCATCACTATCCTCAGATTCTTCTGTTTCCCCGGTACCGGAATCCTGATCTGAAGAACTATCCGAATTCACAGTAGTGTCAGCTTCTTTTGAAACATCTTTTACCGTAATGTTTCTGCTGATCTGATACACCGGATGATCTGTTTTCTGGGGTTCAACAGAATATACCGTTTTATAGATATCTGCATGATCCGTAGAAAACTCTTTCCCTTCATCATTCTGGGCTGCCATGAGCTTCACTTTGGCTTTTTCACTGTCCGGAATCTCAATTCCGGAAAAGTCTGCTTTTACATCGAATCCAGACCCAACCGTTACTTCGATATCTCTGGCAGTTACCACTTCATCCTGATCCAGCTGATCTTTAATTTCCTCGTAATAAGGGATTCTACTGTCAGCTTCATCTGCGGGAGCAGCATAAGCAATTACCGGAGAAAGGGCATTGGTAAACAGTGTAATAGCTGTCAGCATACCTGATACAATTCTCATTGTTTTTCTTTTAAATTTCATGTTCTCATCCTTTCTTATTTGTCTGTATACGAAATGTTTCAGTGTAAAATTTCATATCACTTCATTTTCCTCACATCCTCCTCTCGTTTCAGATTTGTACTATTTGGGACAGTCAGCACTCACGCAAATCTCGTAATTTCTGAGATAACAGCACAAAGATGTGGCGGTATTCACGAATCTCTGTAAACACCGCCACATGGTTTCTACTGTCATCCTCCGATTTGGATTCAGACAAATAAATATTCTATTTTGAGCATTTTCCTGTTTTCATTCCCAGACCCGTTCCTGTTTCGGTTTCCATATTTCCGAAACGTATGCTCTGGCCAGATACGCGAAAGATGCATATTCAAGCCAGGTATCATTCTGGGCAGGCTATGAAGTTTTCAAGGTACGTCGGAAATAAATCCTTATACCTATCCAAAGATTCAGAGCCTCTTATACAACATGGATTGAAAATTATTTTTTATTTCTTTTTCTTTTGACATCACTTGGATTAACTTGCATATAGTTACGGATAATCACAAGTGCTCTCTGGATCAGTCCACTAGCTGCCTGCTGAGAGATTTCGAGATTCTTTGCAATCTCAGCCTGAGATGCACCTTCACAATAATATGCAATTACTGCATATCTCTGTCGTTCATTCAAAAGATCTGAAATTTCTCTCATCATTTCATTCCAAAGCACTTTTTCTGTCATATCAGGTACACAACGGGCTTTGATACTAAAGAAATCATTCTCCTCAATATCAATAGAAATCACTTTATGATTTGACAGAATTCTCCGTCTGCTGTCTTCTACACGATCCATACCAACCATCAGCGGTAAGATGTACCAGTTTTCGTTTTCAAAAAAGTCTGCTCCAAAAGCATCTTTTCTGCCATCTACCGCGCTGTAATCATAGTCCTTACATTCATGTAAGCGAAAAACAGTTCTATGTCTTCCCTCTTCATACAAAACATATCCGTTATCATAAACACTGATTTCCACACCATCTTCGATAATTTCTTTTACAACAATTTCCGCACCTGTATTCAAAAGCTCCTTTTTTCTCAAAATCACTTTTTTCTCGTCTGCAACCGGAACTCTCTTCTTTAAGTCTTTTAATGTCATCATATGGACCACCTTTCTGCCTTGCGGCTACGGGTGATCCAGTCTGCATTTGTTTGGAATATAAAAATTGGTAGCGGAAACAGTCCCGGACCAACCCGTTTTTTTTAAACGGGAGTCCGCGACTCCTCAGCTACCTTTTTCTCTGATGTGTTCTACCTCCTTATTCTCTTTTCATTGCATAATAAACAACTTTTTGAGGCCTTTCATTTTTGCAGATATTCTGTTTTTCATATTTTTCCTGTGTTTTCAGAATAAAAAATCCCTCTATCTATCCAAAGTCTCAAGGGTTCTTATACAACATGGATCTTGAAAAAAATAAAAAAACCGGCAAAACAAATGCACTTGATCGTACAGAATCGAAAATGATTCCATAAACCAGTTACAAATGTTTTGCCGGGCTCTTAATGATTCCAGTCAGATTCAGCTCCTTGACAAACTCTTGATATCCGGTGCAATCTTGATGGTTCCAGCCAAATTCACCGCCCTGTCGGATATCTCATTCTTATTCACTTTTATGATTTCTTTCCGGAAGGATTCATAAACTTCCTGGAATAAACGGACATCCTTTCTTTCAACTGTTCATCCCGGATGACCAGAGGACGGACAGAGACAATATCATCTTTGACCAAAATTTCCAATGTACTCCTGCATTTTTTGCAATCCACTTCTGAATCGCTCTGTGCACTTTTCTCCAGAAATGCTCCACAGACAGAGCAGTGTACATGCCATTTAATATTACCTGATCCCATAGGCTTCCTCCTTTAAGCAATAACATATGATCTTTCATTTATTACTCAACGGATCCAAGGGAAATAAAAATCCGCCTTATGAGCATCATGGTTGTCCATTCCGTAAGCGCCAAAGCTGCGCGGGCAATCACGATTTCCATATTCAGACTGGCTTTGACAATCTGTTGTTTTCATTTCCGCTTCCTGTCAGCTCCCACTCGCCGCCGGTTTTGCGGAAACTTCCACAAAAATAATTAACAGGGTTCTTCTAATATTTCAAACACATTTCCAGACAGATCTGTAATATCTGAAATTGGTATCTCTGTATCTCCAATCCGGAGATGAATCTGCAGATCAAAGAATTCCACAGTTCCTTCAATGGTACAATGCTTTCCTTTTCCCGGAAATTCCATACTCTCGACAAAATATGTTGCCTGAATCCACATACCTGTAGAAAGATACTGTAACTTTCTGTCCAGTTCCTGCTTCTTTTCCTCAGACAGTTCCTTTCTGGGTTCATAAAGGATCTCTTTTTTCCGGACCGACTCTTCAAATCCCCGAAGAGCAGCAAACGGTGCAAACTGCTTTGCCCGGTGTCCCACATCCATCTTTCGCCGGTTGGATACCGGTCTTGGCATATAAATTAATTTTGCATACGCACTTGCCATCATGATCTATGCACCTCCTTATGCACGATGACCGCCAATCTGATTATTTCGTTCTCTGTATGTAGAGCAGTCAAGCAGATTCGCTCCCCTCATGATCGCATTTTTTCCATACTTTTTTTTCACACTCAGAATGGCCTGCTGTAAGTTTTTTTCTTTTTCAATCTTTTCCGGATCTGTGAACAGATCATACTGCAGATACCCTTCCGGCATTACCCGGTTGGCACAGACCTCGATCCTCCGAATTCCGGTATAACGGTCTGTAATCTTCTGATACAGTTTATCCACTTCATCCATGATCGTGCTGGAACTGTTCGTCAGAGATGTCAGCCGTACAGTCCCATGAGAGGAAGGACGCTCATATCGGTGATCATAAGCGATCCAGAGTGTAATAGAGCCAGTAATCAATCCTTTGGACACCAGATCCAGCACAAGAACATCTGTCATTTCCCGAACAACTACCGCGGCTTCCTCAAAAGAATAATTCCGCATGAGTACCTGCCCGTTAGACAGGCTGTGTTCTTCCGTATGATAATTCTTGATATCATGAATATCACAGGATTCCAAACCCCAGGCATGATCGATCAGCAATTCTGCATCAATTCCAAACATCTTGTAGAGCCAATCCTCAGATGTAACAGATGTATAAGCAATATCTCCCATGGTATGGATTCCATAACCGGCAAGTTTCTTTTCTGTTCTGGAACCAATCCTCCAGAAATCACTGAGCGGCCGATGATCCCATAACTTCTGCCTGTAGGATATCTCGTTCAAAATACCGATATGATCCTCCACATGCTTTGCCACGATATCCATGGCAACTTTTGCCAGATACAGGTTAGTACCGATTCCCGCAGTAGCAGTAATACCGGTTTCTTTCATCACCGCATCCATAAGCTCAACCGCCATTTCCTTTTCTGTCATATGATAAAGGGACAGATAATTCGTCACATCCATAAAACATTCATCAATGCTGTATACATGAATGTCCTCTTTGGAAATATACCGGAGATAGATACTGTATATTCTGGCAGAATAATCAATGTACAACTGCATTCTCGGCATGGCTGTAATATATTCAATACCTGCCGGAATCTCATGGATGCGGCACCGGTTCTTCACCCCCAGCTTCTTCATAGCCGGAGTAATAGCCAGGCAGATCGTAGACTGTGATCTTGTCGGATCCGCAACGACCAGATTTGTCTTAAATGGATCAAGGCCTCTTTCTACACACTCGACGGACGCATAGAAGGATTTCAGATCGATACAGATAAAAGACTTCTGACGTCCCATTTTTTTCACCTCTTTTGCACGTAATTGCCTATTTTCTCTTCTAATTGCTTCTTCCTGCGTCATTTATTCACATTCCAGATGCAATAATACAACTGAAAATCCGCTAAAATAGGCAATTTATAAGAGATTAATATTGACATTATAGGAAATATTGTTTATATTATATGCAAGTAATTGCTTATCTGTTGTGATTCACATTATAGGCAATCAATTTCGCATTGTCAAGAGTTAACTTGCGTATTTTAGGAAATTACTTTCCTGCTTTTGCTCCGGGATAAGTCAATCAGCCTGAAATAGCTTAGAAATGAGGTATTGTTATGACATTCGGTGAGAAAGTAAAAACATTGAGAAAAACGAAGGATATGAGTCAGACCCAACTGGCCCAGGCAATTGGTGTATCCTTAAGAACGGTAGGCGGATGGGAGAAAGAAGGACGTTATCCAAAGCAGCATGAACTTTATCAGAAACTTGCGGATACTCTGGGATGTGATGTTTCTTATCTCATGACAGAAGAGGAATCCTTTATTACAGAAGCCACAGAACAATATGGATCCAGAGGAGCCAGACAGGCACAGCAGATTCTGGAACAGGCCGCTGCCATGTTCGCCGGTGGAGAATTATCCGATGAAGATAAAACCGCTTTCATGGATGAGATCCAGATGCTTTATCTGGATTCCAAAAGACGTGCCAAGAAATTTACACCGAAAAAGTATCTCAATGAAAAGTAAGTGTCCTTTTTATGGTACAGCATTTATAGTACATTATACTTGCGGGGAACTCTCCGCATCTTTGAGATAACTGATCTTTTGAGGTGATTTATTTGGGAAATAGTTATATCTATACAAAAGTGGAAAAACTGGTCAAACGCTTTAAGACCAGAGACCCTTTTGAACTTCTCGACTGCATGAACGTCGTAGTCGGAGAAACATCGAATTATAAGAAATTAAAAGGTTACTGCTTCATGAGCTGTCAGACCATCTATGTCATGATCAGCAGTTTTCTTTCGGAAGAAGAGCAGCGCATCGTTGCTGCACACGAACTGGGGCATATCATTCTGCACCGGTCACAGCTGAAAATGGCTCCAATGAAGGATGATGTGCTTTACAATATGATGGATTCTACAGAATATGAAGCCAATCTGTTTGCTGCAGATCTTCTTCTCGAAGACGACGATGTGGCTGAAATGTCCAAGAACGAAGACCTGAATTATTTTGGATTCTGTAGCAGCCTGAATGCCAGCCCGGAACTCATGAGCTTCAAGCTCTACAGCCTGATGAAACGCGGGCAGGCTTATCATATGCCGATGGAGATACAGAGTAATTTTCTGGCGAAATAGAATAAGAATTAAACAAATCGGAATTTTACGGTCAGTAAGGAATGCGTAAAGTTATATGATTGTATTATAAGCGATTTGTTAAATTTTTATAACCACTTGTATTTGCCTGCGATTTATGGTATAATATTTTGAAATTTAGAAAGAGGTGGGAAGATGATTAACTTTTCTTGCAAATAAAATCAAAATATGCGGTAGTGCTATACTTTGGCATTATTGTGTCTATTGCAAGAAAGTTATATGTCTATCTTACTCAATATAGTGCTGTTGCCACTTTTGCTTAGTGGTGTTATTATGCTATGACGAGCTGCAAGGATAAACTTTCTTGCGGCTCTTATTTTGTTTTGGAGGTGCTTTATGAATAGTGCAGATCAGATAGTTACACATGATTCACTCCGTATAGTGTCGGTTCCTTTTGGTGAAATCTATACGGAGTAAACATTCACCGAACCGACTTTATATCGTATGACAGGCAAAGGAGGATAATATTTATGTCAATGATTAAAATTGAAAACCTTACGTTTTCATATCCGACAAGTTATGATAATGTTTTTGAAAATGTCAGTTTCCAGGTTGATACCGATTGGAAGCTTGGTTTTGTGGGCAGAAACGGACGAGGTAAAACAACCTTTCTGAATCTTCTGCTTGGGAAATATGAGTATAGCGGAAAAATCCTATCATCCGTACAGTTTGATTATTTTCCTTATCCCGTTTCAGATAAGAATCGTATTACAGAGGATATATTGCAGGAGGTTTGCCCACTTGCGGAAGAATGGGAACTTATGCGAGAACTTTCTTATCTTGATGTTGATGTCGATGTGCTTTGGCGACCTTTTGAAACACTTTCCAACGGAGAGCAGACAAAGGTTTTGCTTGCCGCTCTTTTTCTTAATGAAGGGCATTTCCTACTGATTGATGAACCTACCAACCATTTGGATGCCAAAGCGAGAAAAAGTGTGGCGACATATCTGAAAAAGAAAAAGGGATTCATCTTAGTTTCTCACGATCGTCGCTTTCTTGACGATTGTGTTGACCATATTCTATCGATTAACCGAGCGAATATCGAAGTGCAAAGAGGAAACTTTTCATCATGGATGTCAAATTTTGAGCGACAGCAAGAATTTGAACTGGCTCAGAACGAACGTTTGCAAAAGGACATCAGACGATTACAGCAGTCGGCAAAACGCTCTGCAGTATGGTCTGAACGTGTAGAAGCTTCCAAAATTGGGGCAGGAGATAAAGGTTATGTCGGTCATAAAGCCGCCAAAATGATGAAGCGTTCAAAATCTATAGAAGCGAGACAACAACAGACAATCGAACAAAAATCAGCATTGCTGAAAAATGTGGAAACCGCAGAAGCCCTCAAGATACAACCGCTTAATTACCATACAGATTTGATTGCATCATTATCGAATGTAGTAGTTTGTTATGATGGCATTTCAGTTTGTGAACCTGTTTCGTTTGAAATAAGACAGGGAGAACGCATTGTGCTTGACGGGAAGAACGGCAGTGGCAAAAGTAGCCTGTTAAAGTTGGTAGTCGGGCAGTCCATAGATTATACGGGTACAGTAACACTTGGCTCTGGGCTTGTAATTTCTTATGTGCCACAGGATACATCGTATTTATGTGGAACCCTTTCCGAGTTTGCAGAAGAAAACAACCTTGATGAAAGTCTGTTCAAGGCAATTCTTAGGAAAATGGACTTTGAGCGTGTACAGTTTGAAAAGGATATTAAAGACTTTTCTGGCGGGCAAAAGAAGAAAGTCCTAATTGCGAAAAGCCTTTGTGAAAAGGCACACTTATATGTATGGGATGAACCGCTCAACTTTATTGATGTGTACTCACGTATGCAGATTGAACAACTCATAACGGAGTTTGCCCCGACCATGCTCCTGGTAGAACATGACAGTGTTTTTCGAGATACTGTGGCAAGTAAAATTGTGAATATCTAAATTGGTTCTTCCGCAATTTTACGTTTTTCGCTTTAATAAAAATGGAGAATGCTGATTTACACTGGCATTCCAGTATTGAAAAATTACAAAATACGGATAATTGCGTAAGAACCTCTAAATTAAAATAATTGTATGGGTTAATTCCAGCTTTACAGAGACTCAAATTCAAGTTTACAGAACTGAATCAAAAGAGCTCGAAGGAGCTCTTTTTCCTTTTTTATAATAGTATCATTATGGTATAATAGAGACATTAAAATCGGAAGTTGGAGGATACACGCATGAAAATTGTAATCATTAATGGAAGTGCCAGAAAAGGAAATACGCTGGCAGCAATCAATGCATTTATAAAAGGAGCGTCAGAAAAGAATAAAATTGAAATCATTGAACCCGACAAACTCAACATTGCACCATGCAAGGGATGTGGTGTCTGTCAATGCTCTAAGGGATGCGTCGATAAGGATGATACAAATTCTACCATTGATAAAATTGCTGCCGCAGATATGATTCTTTTTGCTACACCAGTTTATTGGTGGGGAATGTCAGCACAATTGAAACTTATCATTGATAAGTGCTACTGCCGTGGATTGCAGTTAAAAAACAAAAAAGTTGGCACAATTGTTGTAGGTGGTTCTCCCGTAGGCAGCATCCAGTATGAGCTGATTGATAAGCAGTTTGACTGTATGGCAAAATATCTTTCATGGGATATGCTTTTCAAAAAATCATATTATGCAACAGCCAGAGATGAACTTGAAAAAAATAAGGATTCCATGAACGAACTTGAGTGGATTGGAAAAAATTTATAAAGCACACACCAAATTCCAGTTTGTAGAATTGGAATAAAAAAATCAGGACGTAGGGGATTGAAAACCTACGTCCTGATTTTTGTACTACCTATCCTTAATATACATCTCGATCAATTTATTCAAAGACACTTCAAACCTTTTATCGTCTGCCTCTGTCCGCTTTGCCGGACCTTTCAAATGATGTTTTTTCTTTGAGTTTCTGGCTTTCTTCGTCAAATGTCGTTCCATCAGCATCTGATCTATATTTTCATCTGTATACCATTTACCGCTCTGATGGATACCATATGCACCTTTACCCAGAATCATTGCCGCGACACCATAATCCTGCGTTACAACAATGTCTCCTTTCTGGCACAGACTGACCAGTTTAAAATCTACTGCATCAGCACCGGCTCCCACTGTGATTACTTCACTGTAATCTGAATATAAAACATGGTTTGTATCACATAAAAGAACAACAGGGATTTCATATTTCTTTGCTGTTTTTTCTACGATTGACACCACAGGACAGGAATCCGCATCTACTAATATCCTCATTTTTTCTTTCCTTTCGTCAGATCATAACTTTCCCCGATCATCCGCCAGATATCTTTATCAGGAACAGAGCCATCCAAGATAATAGAATTCCAGTGTGTCTTGTTCATATGATAAGCTGGGATCACAGATTCAAAAGCATTTCTCCAGAACTCTCTCCATTCCGGATCACATTTTACATTTATCCATACATAACCATCTTTATCATAAATAAGCGCAAATGTTTTCTTATTTCCCTTATGACGCATAACACACCAGTTATCATCATGAAAAGGATAATCTTCATATACATCTTGAAATGAATGGCAATATTGTATTGCCTCCTGCCTTGTCTGCATAGTTTCCTCTTTTCTTAACCTTCCTCTCCCCGGATCGGAGCATAGAAGATCAGCAAATCTATATATTTTTCTCCGTCTCCCTGTTCTCTATAATCATACCGGATCATATAATCCCGAATACTATATCCCCGATACGGATCAGATAGGGTATAAAGTTCTCCTGTTGTAAAATCAATTAGTGAGTACCCTGTGCTTTCCAGATATTCATCATTATCACTGTTTACCTGATCTTCATAAAATTCACACACCTTATCCAGACAATCCTGACACAATTGATCTTTGAGAGTTTCACAGTCTATCGTATCTTTCTCTCCAAGGTGTATATTGGGTTCCGCAATACATCTATCCGGTTGAGAGTGTGTCATAATAGAACCATAATCCTCTCCAAAAGAATTTACCATTGTGCTCATATGCCCAGAATCAATCTTTTCATTTCCATCATCATCATATTCTCGGATCCGGGTGTCAGTGACTGACATATCGGCCCAATGGATAATCCCAATTGAATCGAATTTTCTATAATATTCCAAAAGTCCACCAGCCGGTGTTCCGCAAATAAAGCATTGTTCTTTACCGATTGATGATTGAAGAGACAGTTCAAAGTCATCATCAGATTCATAATCCATCTGATCCAACTGTTGTTTTGTTGTTGATGTTTTTGCAGGCTGCGTCTGACAACCACAAAGAGTAATCCCTAATATAAGTACAAAGCATAAAATATTACTTCTTTTCATAAAAACCCCCGAAGCTGAAATAAGGACGTACTATGCCATCCCTCAGCACAGACGTCCCTATTTTCTAATAATGCCCTGTATATACGCTTTTACCAGCTCTTTTTGATGTTCGTCCATCGCATTCCAGTCATAAAGCAGCTGTTTCTGATCTGCTGTTAAATCAGGAATTTCTTCATCACCTGCAAAAAACTGGGCAAGGGTGATATCGAATCCCTCACATATTTTCTCAAGCGTCTGAATCGTTGGAACACTCTTCCTGTTTAGCAATGTAGAAATAGATGACTGGGCAATTCCAGATTTCTGAGCGAGTCTGTACCTACTAAATTTCTTTTTTTCACACAACTGCTCAATCCTGGCAATAATATAGTTCTCAGCTTGCAAGTATTCTACACCTCATTTCCGATATGATACCCTTATTGTACTTATAATTAAGGAAACTTATCAGATTGTATATTCCAATGCAAAATACTTAGGTATAACGAAGTATACAGGTAAAAAAATAAGGAACTACATTAGTATATCATATTTGTTCCCAGTTCTGCATCAATTTACTCATGATGGTCTGATATTATTACTATCGTTATCAGGAATATCTATGTATTTATCAAACATAGAGAATAGAGCAGCAATAAACTGTTCTGCGCTTCTATTCTGCTCCACAATCTGTTCCAATGACAATCCTTCTATAAACTTACAGACATATACCCAACAAGCCAGATCACATGCTTCTACAATAATGTCATTAATAATCTTTCCCATAACTTTATCAAAATCATTGATATCTTCAACAGGAAGTGATTGCAGATAATCAAGTGGGGGAAGCTCCCCACTTGGATTATACTTTTCTGATTCATCTAAAAATGCTAAGACCTTTTGCCTGGATTCTTCTGGCATCTTTACATATTCCCACAATGCCATAACCACTTTCAAATCCGTATCTCTACGAAGCGGTGGTAATTGGATATAATTATTTTCTTTAATCATGGTTCTTCTCCTCCTCTATGCTAACAATATTCTCACTAATTTTTCCCGGGCCAGATCAATCGCAGCATCTATAAATACACTTACATACAAAACCAGAAATGCTGAAACGATCAGGCAGAACAAAAATACAACCTGCGCCCAATCCTGGTAACAGATAATCGTTCCTATTGCCAAAGCTACCAGTCCAAGCACCACAAATGATTTAGCAATTGAAACCATATTCACAACCAGCTTAACGAGTATTCCCACGATTATGAGAATAAACCAGACCGGAATCAATAATATTTTCCCAATGAGCTTTAAACAAAACATCTTTCTCCTCCTCTCAGTCAGACAGCAAACTGCGGCATGTCATGATTCACTTCTGCCTTATAGTACCCATCGATCGTTGTCGGGGCATTGAATAATGCTGCCAGCATATATTTCTTGATATTTTTCACCTTTGATGTATTCTTCTTGAAACAGTCAAGAACATACTCGATGTGGGAATAATTCAGTTTTAAAAACTTGCCGCGTACCAGTTCTGCCGGATACCAGTTACTTGCGATCAGGATCTTTTCGCTACTGCACAGAACTGTTTCCAAAATAAGCTCATAAATGCCCTGAATCAATGCTTCGTCATACTGATACGCAATAAGTAATGACTCATAATCTATGTTTTCCTTGATGAGATCCTGATAAGCGGATACCGTATTCATCATATCAACATCTGATCTCTGTCTATCGGATATGATTTGATCTGATTTATTCTTACTCTCTTTAATATCGCTAGTATTATTATAATTAGAGTTTGAATTGCAAACTTCTTGAAGTTTATTTTCAGGACTTCTTGAAGTTTGTTTTTGGGACTTCATGGAATTTGTTTTATAAACTTCTGCATCTTCCAGAGTATCAACATTGGTTTGTTTTGTAAACTTCTGTGCTTCCTCTGCTGATTGTTCCGCCTGTTCCTCATAGACCATGAAGCTTTTTACATATATGATGTTAGCTTTTCCAAATCCCTGCCTGCGCTTTTCAATCAAACCGATTCCATTCTCATCATCCAGTTCCTGCAGCGATTTTACAGCTTTATTCCTTCCACAGTTCAACAGTTCCATGATATCTTCAATGGAAAAATAGATGTATGCCCGGTTCTGTTCATCAAACCACTGATTTTTGATGGACAAAGACATTCTATCCAGCATCAGACCGTATAAGATCTTTGCATCACTGCTCAGATTTTTAAAATATTCATTTTTGAATAAAAGTTTTGGTATCCGGTAGAAGCTGTACTGATCAGCTTCATTCCCGTAAAAGTATCGAAATGTCAATTTCTGATCCATATTTTCTCCTTTCCTGCGGTAGTAGTTCCATAATGGACATTTCTTACTCACGCTACCGCAAAGTCTTTTACGTAATAAATGCTTGGCAGCCCCATGCCTCTAAAATGCTTTTCTATAAGTCCGGCATTTTCAAGCTCTGTCAGACATTCCCTTGCTTTTTTTCTGGTTACTCCCATGTCTTTCTGGATTTCCTGAATCGGATAAACAACATACATCCGGTTTCTTTCATCGACCCATTTATTCTTCACCGCCATTCCCATACGGTCTAAAAGAAGACCGTAGAGAACTTTTGCATGAATGGTAATTCCCGTAAATATTTTTTCAGTAACCAGCATCTTTGGAATATGTATAAAAGAATACTGATCCGCCTGTTTTCCATACATATATTTAAAATCCATCACATTACCTCCTGTTCCTGTTTCCATTTCTCCAATAATGATTCAATCACTTTCTCTACGTCTTCCGATGTATAATTCTTTGGAAAATATTTCGTCAGCTTCTTTTCATTCAAAGTTACCTTTCTTGCCGGAGCCTTTACCGGAATATGGCTATTCAGAATACTGATCATCAGACTCTGGGTAACCGGTCCTTGTCCAAGATAATTTCTTAAAGCTGCAATTTGGTTCGGTTTGATAAATCCATTGTCACAGATATATTCATAAATCCATTTCTGTACATCCGGTGGAATATATGATATATCAACAGCAATGGTAAAGTTCAGACGTTTCTTGTCTACCAATTCCAGTAAATCTGGGATAAGTTCTGTCAAGCGGATGTATCTTTGAACCTGCGCTCTACTTTCACCTACTTGCTTGCTTAATATCTCATCAGATCGCAACTTCGTCTCATTTTGAGACAAAGTTAAATCAGTTCTACTTCCTTGCCTTTTCATTGCTTCTAGCTTCATCTTATAAGCGAATGCCTTTTCACTCGGAAGCAGTTCTTCTCTTTGGATGTTTGCATCTACCATGGCAATAACAGCTTCATCATCCGTCATTTCTCTGACAATTGCCGGTATTGTTATTAACCCCGCCTTCTGTGCCGCATGCATCCGACGATGGCCGGAGATCATTTCATATCCATCATTTCGATCCGGACGGATCAGGACTGGAGTCAGAACTCCAGATTCACTGATGCTTTCTATGAGATCCTGCATTTTCTCATCATCAATTACTTTAAATGGATGACCTGAAAAGGACTTTATTTTATCAATCTCAATCTCCATAGCTGATTCTTCATTTACAACACCCAGTAATTCGTCGATGCTTGTTAATTTAATTTTCACGCCGCTTCTATTTTTCATTTTCCAAAACCTCCTGTGTAAGACTCTTATATGCAATGGATACTTTACTCCTTGGGCAGTGAGCATAAATACTTATTCCCTCTGCACTTGTTTCTGCCGCTTTTACGGATAATGGTATTACATTTTCAAAAATTGTTATCTTTGATCCGTATGTAACATGGAGCATCGTTGAAATATCCTTTGCATAATTTGTTCGGAAATCCACCATGGTCAGAAGAATTCCCATGATCTGCAATTTCCGGTTCAGTCTTTTCTTTACCATGGAAATTGTTTTGATCAGCTGTTGGAGACCTTTCACCGGCAGATATGCTGCCTGTACCGGAATCAGAACTGCATCCGAAGCAACAAGAGCATTGATTGTCATCATTCCAAGGCTGGGCATACAGTCAATCAGAATATAATCGTATCGTTCTCTCATCATTTCGATATAATCTTTCATGATCATTTCCCGGCTCATCACATTTCCCAGGGTTACTTCCAGGGCCGATAATTCAATATTTGCCGGTAACAGATCCACATTCTCTTCATGATGAAGAATTCCATCCTCCGGTTTTATTTCTTCCTCATTAATAACTGCCAGCATGATTGTTGCCAGAGTAGTACCAAGATCATCCGGTTCCACATACCCCAGACTGGCTGTCAGGCTTCCCTGGGGATCCGCATCAATCAAAAGCACCTTTTTCCCTTCTTTCGCCAGGCCGATCCCTAAGTTTACTGTTGTCGTTGTCTTTCCGACCCCGCCTTTCTGATTTGTAACAGCGATTACTTTACACATTCTTCATTCCTCCGTTTCTTATTTGTCCCAATATTGTTCCATCCATATTTTTAAGATTGCTACGATTTCACGCTTCATCATTTCCGGTGTATAGTTGTTGGGAAAATATCTGTGAAGCTGTTCATTTGTAAATGTGACTCGGGATATTTCCCCTTTTTTTATCTCACTCAAAATATCCTGCATCTTTTCCAAAGATAGTTTTCCTTCTTTACTCAGTTTCTTCATCCTTTGTGCCTGAGAGAGAGAAGGGACAGACTGGGCATAATCCATTGCCTCGATCAATTCTTTTTGCTCATTTTCTTTTAAAGCTGCCAGTTCGACAGCCGGATTGAAGGAAATAAGTTCATCATCTAACTGTTGTAAAAGCTCCGGAATCAGGTTTGTAAGAGTAATATATCTTTGCACCTGCTTTGGACTTTCACCTGTTTCTTCTGAGATAATTTCCACTGTTCTTTTTCCTTTTAAATTGTGGTCAATTTGACTACGCGGTCTTCCGGCAGTTCTTTTCATAGCATCATTTTTCATTTTGTATGCAAATGCTTTTTCACTGTAACTGATCCGTTCTCTTTGCAGATTAGCATCTACCATTTTAATAATGGCTTCTTCATCGTTCATAACTCGTATAATCACCGGTACTTTTCGATATCCAAGCTGCTGAGCCGCATATTTTCTTCTGTGGCCTGAGATAATTTCATATACTCCATCCGGCACTGGCCTTACGATCAGCGGATTCAATACACCATACTGTTTGATACTGTCCTTCAGGAGATGCATTTCTTTATCGTCAGTCACTTTAAATGGATGGTCTTTAAAAGATCTGAGTCTTTCAATCTCAATTTCTATGACTTTTTCATCCTCAAACAGCCTGTTTGATTCGTTTTCTTTTTCTGCCATTGAACTCCTCCTTTTCCTGTAATCCAAACAACATTTGCTGCAACACGGATTGTTCCGCTTACGCTTCCACAATCCTGAGAACATTCGTATTTCGCATTATCATGCTCCATACTCATGTTCTTGCGGGTCGCTAATAGATTCTTCTTCCTTTGTGCAAGCACAGTCATCAGAATCTATTGCTCCCCTGTTGCATCAAAAAATGCCCGTTTAGATTAGATTCTTATATTTGAATCTGATCCAAACGAGCATCCCGTTTGCATTAGCTACAGCTAATGAAATATTCTATTGTTTCAGCTAATGGATGTTTGCAGAAGTTCCTTTCAGCGAGGGATTTTACTCCATTTTACCCTGTTTTACATCCCCGATCTGAGGTTTCAACGGGAACGAACCCCGATGTTAGCAGGAAGTTCAAATTTTCCCGTTTGCAAAACAGTATTTTTAATTAGCTGCCAGCTAACGAAAATCACTTCAAATTAGCTGGAAATTCATTCCCGACCTGCTTTTTTTCATCTCATTGAAAACAAAAAAGCGGTTCATGACATAGCATTTTCTGCTAATCATTACCGCTTTATTTGTAACCGTCCCCTGCGGGAATCGAACCCACAGCTAGCGCTTAGGAGGCGCTTGTTTTATCCGTTAAACTAAGAGGACATTACCGATTTTTGGCTTAAACACTGGGTTTTCAGCACTTTGGTTCGGTAACCGTTTTATGATTTTCAGCTAATTTTGATTAGCTGGATATCATCAGATTATTCATTTTATTAACAGTAGAGCATCCGCCTGAATGGGGAAAGCTTCGTTGTTAATTTTGTCTCTTCCAGAATCGATTCGAACTCCAAGTTCTTTTTTCTGTTTTCCCTCAGGGTTCAGCCGCGGCTCCTTCTTAGGAGGCGTGTGCTCTATCCAGCTGAGCTATATGGACGTGTCTGATATATGATTATAGCCCGATCAAAGTCGAACTGCAATCCCTTATTTAGTTTTTTTTGAGGTGGCCGTTGTAACGCAACCTTAGGAGGCGAGTGCTCTATCCAGCTGAGCTATGACGACATGCCCGATTTTTGGCTTATTTACAGGCTTTTTCAGCCCTTCACAAGTTCCGGCTCGGACTCCGGTTATTCTATTGTTTAATGCCTTCCGGATGAATTGTATCATCTTTTGACAATGAAACGCTACCCTTTGGTGGCAAGCTATTATCATGTGTCCCTTGCTGGATTCGAACTACTGAGTCATTTTTTCTAAACTCAAAGGTCGCAGTCAAGCTCCTTCCTTAGGAGGCACTTGTTATATCCATTTAACTAAGAGAACATTTGCACTTTTCATATTCTAACATTTACAGAAAAGAAAATCAAGTGTTGGTTGGGTACAGGGTATTTTACGTTTAGGTACACCACATTTTTTAATTGGGGACGTAGACTTTTTAAAAAAGTCTACGTCCCCAATTAAAAGTTTATTCTACCCTGCATCCACACATTTCCTTTGAATCTTCTGCCAACCGCCGGTTCCCCTATCACTTCTTTTACCGGAACACAGATGTCAAAATTCAACCCATTAACTTCTAATTTCATTACATAAATCTGTTCTTGTGTTTCTTCATTAATGATCTGCTGCAATTCTAATATCTCACCTAAGATTGCATAATGATCACACTCAATGCCATGTGGCATGATATATGTGTCTACAATACTGAATACATCTTCCGATGCCAGACGCCTTGATACTTTCGAGTATGTATCAATATCATCCATTGTAAGACTTTCGATTGCCGAAGGATCTCCACTTTTCGCAGCGCTTACAAGCAACATTCTGTTATGAACTTCTTCTTGTTGTCTTCTTTCTTGTTCTTTATCTTTCAACACCGGAAGCAATATTGTGCCTCCGGTGGAAAGTCCAGATAATGTAACGGATGTATACTTAATTCCTTTTTTTGACATCTGTCTTTCTTTCATGTATTCTATTGTATTTTGCAGATGAAAGATTAAGTTAATCCCTATCTTTACATCTTCACAGATTCCAACATATGCTTCTTTGTCCATTCGTTTCTCTATACACACATCGGCATATGATGTAATTCCTGTTCCAAAAAAGTATGGATAATAATATTGTCTTTCAAATGATTCATCGACATTCATATCACCACACAGGGCAATTCCCATCCCCGCACCATATTTTTTTTCATATTCACAGAAATCAGTTTCTTCATCCTGTCCGATCAGATTATGCTGGGTAAATGAATTTTCAACTTGTGTAAGAATCTTATTCAGTTCTTTTTTACTGCTGATGTTTCCAAATCCAATAGCTTTCAGATATTGATGCATATTATTTCCTTACAAATACTATTTCTTAGGTATCAGTTTTTCTGTTCCACCCATATATGGTCTAAGTACTTCCGGTATTCTTACTGTTCCATCTGCCTGAAGATTATTTTCCAGGAATGCAATTAACATTCTCGGTGGAGCTGCAACTGTATTATTGAGAGTATGGGCAAAGTATTTTCCATCTGCTCCTTTTACGCGGATACCAAGTCTTCTTGCCTGTGCATCACCAAGATTTGAACAGCTTCCTACTTCAAAGTATTTCTTCTGTCTTGGAGACCATGCTTCGACATCACAAGATTTTACTTTCAAATCTGCAAGGTCACCAGAACAGCATTCCAAAGTACGTACCGGAATATCCATAGAACGGAACAGATCTACAGTATTCTGCCATAATTTGTCATACCACATCTTACTTTCTTCTGGCTTACATACTACGATCATTTCCTGTTTTTCAAACTGGTGAATCCTGTATACTCCACGTTCTTCAATTCCATGTGCTCCTTTTTCTTTACGGAAACATGGTGAATAGCTAGTCAATGTCTGAGGAAGCTGATCTTCTGTCAACATTGTGTCAATAAATTTTCCGATCATAGAATGTTCACTGGTTCCAATCAGATACAGGTCTTCACCTTCAATCTTATACATCATGGCATCCATTTCAGCGAAACTCATAACACCTGTCACAACATTACTTCTGATCATAAATGGAGGAATGCAATATGTGAATCCACGTCCAATCATAAAGTCACGCGCATAAGCAAGAACTGCAGAATGAAGTCTCGCAATATCACCCATCAGATAATAGAATCCATTACCTGCTACTCTTCCTGCACTTTCAAGATCAATTCCATTAAAGCTTTCCATAATCTCTGTGTGATATGGAATCTCGAAATCTGGAACCACAGGCTCACCATACTTTTCAATTTCAACATTCTGACTGTCATCTTTTCCAATTGGTACAGATGGATCGATGATATTTGGAATTGTCATCATGATTTTCTTTATCTTTGCTTCTACTTCTTTTTCTTCTGCAGACAAACTTTCTACTCTGTCAGCATTCTCCTGAACTTTTTTCTTTAATTCTTCTGCTTCTTCTTTTTTGCCCTGTGCCATACATGCACCGATTTCTTTTGAAATCTTATTTCTGTCAGCACGGAGTGCTTCTACTTCTTGCTTAATATCTCTGTTTTTCTGATCTAATTCTAATACTTCATCAACCAGTGGTAATTTTTCATCCTGAAATTTCTTTTTGATGTTTTCCTTTACAACATCTGGATTCATTCTTACAAATTTAATGTCTAACATGTTCATTTCCTCCTCATTTTTCGTATGTTGAATTATTTATTCTTTATATCTTTGATATCCATATCATAGTTTTCGAAGATTGCTTTATCTAATGCTTCTGCCTCTTCTTCAGCTAACTCGACATAGCTCTCACCCTTTAGGATTTCCTTTACATAGGTATAACATCCTTCTCTACTGTGCATTGCATTGATGACCCAACCACTATTGTTTCCATCTAACATTGCTAACGCAAAGCTTAATTTACCGCCCATCTCATTAAACGCATCGTATTTTACAATTCCAACTTTTTGATAATTTCTATCTATTTTTTTGTTGATTTCTTTAATTTCCATACGATTTTGTTTTGTTACTTTAAGAATAGATTCTATTTCTTCTACTCTTTCTTTCATACTCTCTTCAAGAGTCTTTCCATCTTTCCCCTTCATAAACGTGTTATAACTACTTTTTAATCTATTATATTTTAATGTAACATTCACATATAACACGAATAGAACAATAATTAAAATTAATAAGAAGATAAGTATGAATGCTGGATCAATTCCCAGTGCTTTCAGTATCTTACTTTCCATATTTTATTCTCCCCTTTTTATGCTCATTATCATTTCGAACATACGTTCTAATTCTTTATCAGAATAATATTCTATTTCTATTTTCCCCTTACCATTCCCTTTTGATGAGATGTTTACTTTTGTTCCCATCACTTCTTTCATTTTTTCGGCCAGATCATTGTATATAAAATCATTCTCAACAATTTTCTTTTCTTTTGGTTTTTTTGGATTTTTAATATCTTTAATTAATTTTTCTGTCTCACGTACACTTAGTTTTTCATCAAAAATCTTATTTGCCAAAATATATTGCTGTTCTTTATCATCAATAGCCAAAAGTGCTCTTGCGTGTCCAGTTGTTATCATATCATCTATGATCATTTGTTGGACTTTTTCATTTAATTTTAAAAGTCGCATTGAATTGGTTACTGCGGTTCTACTTTTAGATACTCGTTCTGCGACTTCATCTTGCTTCAGATTAAACTCTTCCAAAAGTCTTTTGAACGCCATTGCTTCTTCAATTGGATTTAAATTTTCTCTTTGTATATTTTCAATCAATCCAATTTCAACAATTTCTTGTTCTGTATAATCTTTCACTATTACCGGTACTTCTTTTATGCCCGCAAGTTTAGCAGCTCTCCATCTTCTTTCCCCGGCGATAATTTCATAATAATCTTTTCTTTTTCTTACCAAAAGTGGCTGCAACACGCCGAATTGTTTAATTGAATCTGCCAGTTCTAATAATGCATCTTCTTCAAAATTCTTTCTTGGCTGGTCTCGGTTTGGTTCTACCATATTGATTTTCATCATTTGCTCGCCTGATTTAACATCAGATATGGTATCCTTTTTGGGTCCTGATTCTGTTTCGGCTGGCTTTACACTTCTGTTATCTGGAATCAGACTGTCAAGTCCCTTTCCTAATCCCTTTTTCTTTACTGCCATATCATTCTCCCCTATACATTTATTCCTGTCCTCTATTCATCACTTCATCAGCAAGTCTCCTATAACTATCTGCTCCTGCTGATTTTGCATCATACTGGTTGATTGGCATTCCATAACTTGGTGCTTCTGCAAGTCTTATATTTCTAGGAATTATTGTCTTATATATATTCTGCTGTAAATTGTCCTTTACATTTTCTACGACCTGTAATGATAAATTTGTTCTTGCATCATACATTGTAAATACTACGCCTTCTATCTCTAGAACTGGATTAAGTCTTTCCTTTACTAACTCTACTGTATGTATTAATTGACTTAATCCTTCCAATGCATAATACTCACATTGAATAGGTACTAATACTGAATCTGCTGTAGTCATTGCATTAATGGTTAACATACTCAATGATGGCGGACAGTCAATAATTACATAATCATAGGCATCTTTTATCTTTTCGATAGCTTTTTTTACAATATACTCTTTTTCATCAATTCCTATTAATTCAATTTCTGCCGCTGACAAATCCACATTTGCAGGAAGTATATCCAGATTTTCCAAAGCATTTTTCTGTAATACTTCTTCTACTTCAGATTCACCTATTATCAAGTCATATATTGTCTTTTCCACAGAATTTTTATCTAATCCTAATCCACTTGACATATTTCCCTGTGGATCCATATCAATGGCAAGAACTTTTTGACCCTTTTCGGCAAGGCAGGCAGATAAATTAATTGCAGTTGTAGTCTTTCCGACTCCACCTTTTTGGTTAGCAATTGCTATAATTCGTCCCATCTGTTAATCACCTTTCTTTCAGGATGTTTCTAGTATATCACTTTTTAAACAAGTTATCCATAGAATGTTTATTTCGATTTGCATATTTTATATTTTTTATAAATGTTTCACGTGAAACATTTCATTTTTGTTAATTTTTATTTTATTGAATTATATATTAAAAGTAGCATATAGTTAATCATATTCTTATTTATATTTGCTTTCTTATAAATGTTTCACGTGAAACATTTACTCTATATTAGTTTTTATTGTTTCACGTGAAACAAATTTTAATTTATAATTTTGTATTAAAGCAAAATGTGAAATTTATTTTTATCTATAATCATATATAACTTTATAATTATACCAATCAACAAAAAAATTATATTTATTTTTTTATATTCTATTTAACCTATATATAGATAGTGGGGTTTAACCCCACTATGATGATTACGGATTATTCCGTGCTACGCACTCCCACAATCCGCCCCAATATTCGCATATCGTGGAATATACATCCCACTTTTATGCTCACATCGGGGCAGGTCTCAAGGCCTTTCACTTACTTATGAGCAAGCTCATGCGGGTTCAGACCTTTTGACCCTGACATCATATATATAAATTACAATTATATAATGTATGTATTTATTCTGGTTTTTTTAATAAAAGATAAACTTAATTCAAATGATTTTGTCTCTTTTTATCTATTTTATATTTTAATATATTCTACTAAATTACATTGACTAACTATAAGACTAGCTGATTTCTAGAAATTATATTAAAGAATTAAGCCAGTTTAAATCAAGTATGACCATAAAGTATATAAAAGTACATATCATATACAAAAGTTAAAAGGCTAATAATAGTCTTGTTAATTAAAATTTTTATAATCATATTTTTGTTCATCAATACTCGTATCTATATAAACTATTACTTTAACTAAACTAATCCATTTTTTCTTTTATTATAATTATTGCTACATAATTCTTTCAACAAAAAATCACTAACAGAACATTATTAAATTTTATGTTTCACGTGAAACATTTACACTACTTTTAATCTGTAGTATAATAAATATAGTAAAAATAAACTTTTATAATTAATGAGGTGTAATTATGGGTTGGAAAAGAAAACTTGCTACAGGCATAACGTTAATTAGTGCGTCTACAGCTGCAATACATATGATAAATAAAATAATATACTTTTCTGCAACATTAGATAATTTGTTGAGTAACCCATCTGGTTCATATTATGAATGGAAATTTGGTAAAGTTTATTATACTGCAAAGGGCCATGGTAAACCTTTACTTCTTATTCATGATTTGAATACTTATAGTTCAGGATACGAATGGCATGATATAATTTCAGAATTATCTAAGAATAATACCGTCTATTGTATAGATTTATTAGGATGTGGACGTTCTGATAAACCTAACCTTACATATACTAATTATTTATATGTACAATTAATTGATGATTTTATTAAACATGTTATCGGAAGTAAAACAGATATAATAGCAACTGGGGAATCTGCTGCAATTACGATTGCAGCCTGTCAGAATAACCAATCAATTATCGATAAGATATTAATGGTAAATCCATTAACATTGAATACACTTGAAAGAATTCCAAGTAAACGCACAAAAATTCTTGCTAAATTAATTAATTTTCCTGTTATCGGAACATTCTTATATAATATGCTGACTAAGAAAAAAGATATCGAAGATTTATTTCATAACAAGTTTTTCTATGACTTTCACAATGTTGAAAGCAGTTTAATAAATACATATTATGAAACTGCCCATTCGAGCGTCTCTTCTTCTAAGTACTTATTTGCAAGTCTTGTTGGACATTATACAACTGTAAATCTAAAACATTGTTTAGAAAAATTAACAAATAGCATTTATATCATTAACGGGAAAGAAAGAGATGAAAGTGAAAGTATATCAAAAGAATATGAAAATATATTACCTTCTATAGAATCTATATATATCGATAAATCAAATTATCTTCCTCAATTAGAAAGAAGTAAAGAATTTATAGATCAAGTAAAAATCTTTTTAGAAGATGATTTTTAATCCGCATAACTAAAATAAATTATAAGAAAACTATAAGAAAAAGCTCTGTATGACAAATTCATACAGAGCTTTTTCTGCCAAACAAACATAAACTTGTTATTTTAAAGGTTCTTTTGAAGGCAAACCAGCTTTTCGGGGATATTTTTTTCCTGTATTCTTTATTTTTTCTATTTTTATAAAAGAACGATTAATATCAGTTCCCGGAAGCTGAAATTTTACCACATTATCAAGTTTTCCGCCAAGTATTGAAATTGCTTTTTTGGATTCTAATACTTCATCATCAACATCACCTGATTTATAAGAAATAAACATACCCCCTACACGTATATATGGCAGACAATATTCTGACAACGTAGATAGATTAGCAACTGCTCTTGATACACACAAATCATATCTTTCTCGATAATCATCTTTTTTTGCAAAGTCTTCTGCTCTACCATGAATTGTATATATACCATCAAGCTTTAATTCATCTATCACAGAATCTAAAAAATTAATACGTTTATTCAGAGAATCCAAAAGTGTAATTTTTAAATGAGAAAATGCAATTTTAAGTGGAATTCCCGGAAATCCGGCACCGGTTCCAACATCAATTACAGTATTTATCTCAGACAAATCAAAAATATTTACAATGGAAAGACTGTCTACAAAATGTTTTTCTATAACCTCTTCATATTCTGTGATTCCTGTAAGATTCATTACTTTATTCCATTCTACCAGCATAGAATAAAATGTATCAAACTGTTTCTTTTGTATTTCATTAATCTGAATATTTAATTCTTTTAATTTAATTTCTAATAATTGATTCATGCCCTGCTCCAATATGTTATCTAATGCCCTCCACTGAGATATACTAATAGTACTGATATATCTGCCGGGGATACTCCTGATATACGAGATGCCTGTCCAATGGAAATTGGACGATACTCTTTTAATTTTTGTACAGCTTCAATTCTAAGACTCTTCACTGCATCGTAATCAATATCTTCTGGGATTTTTTTATTTTCAAGTTTTTTAAATTGCTCTACTTGTTTTTTTTGTCTGCTAATATATCCATCATATTTTAAAGAAATATTTACTTGCTCAATTACTTCTTCTTTAAGATCAACAGGAAGTTCTGGTCTGTTAACATCTATTTCCTTTAAAGCTTCATAAGATAATTCGGGACGACGAATCAATTCAGCAAGTGAAGATCCTGATGTTAATGGTGTACTTCCAAAGGATTCTAACAATTTCTGTACCTTATCTGTATTTCCAATATTAGCATGCTTTAATCTTTCTATTTCTGATTGAATCAGTTCTTCTTTTTTCAAAAGTCTCTGATATCTTTCTTCTGATATCAGACCAATCTCATATCCTTTTTTTGTCAATCTCTGATCAGCATTATCCTGTCTTAACAACAGACGATATTCTGCTCTGGATGTCATCATCCTATATGGTTCATGGCTTTCTTTTGTTACCAGATCATCTATCAACACTCCAATATAGGCTTCTGAACGGTCTAAGATCAAAGGTTCTTTTTCTTGCAATTTTCTTGCAGCATTGATTCCTGCAACAAGTCCCTGAGCTGCTGCTTCTTCATATCCTGAACTTCCATTAAACTGACCACCACTAAATAATCCTTCAATTGTTCGAAATTCTAATGATGGTTTCAATTGTCTTGCATCAATACAATCATATTCTATTGCATAAGCATTTCTGACAATTCGGACATTTTCAAGACCTGGAACTGTACGATACATCGCATACTGAACATCTTCCGGTAAAGAACTGGACATTCCACCGATATACATTTCATTTGTTTCCAGGCCTTCTGGCTCAATAAATACCTGATGTCTCTCTTTATCTGCAAATTTTACAACTTTATCTTCAATCGAAGGACAATATCTGGGACCTGTACCCTCAATCATCCCGGAAAATAACGGAGATCTGTCCAAATTATTACGAATAATTTCGTGCGTCTTTGAATTCGTATAAGTCAACCAACAAGAGACCTGATCTATCTGTACATCATCTGGATTCGTAGTAAAAGAAAATGGTACAACTCTATCATCGCCTACCTGTTCTTCCATTTTGCTAAAATCAACCGTATTTTTATCAATTCTTGCAGGTGTTCCGGTCTTAAAGCGATACATCTTAATTCCTAATTCTTTCAGACAATCTGTCAGATAATTGGCAGCCTGAAGACCATTAGGACCAGTATTATTACTCACATCTCCATATATACATCGGGCTTTCAGATATGTTCCGGTACAAAGTATTATGGCTTTACAATTATATATTGCACCAGAAAATGTCTGAACGCCTGTAACCTTCCCATGTTCCGTTAATATATTGACCACTTCAGCCTGCTTAATTTCAAGATTCTCTTGATTTTCTAATACCTGACGCATCGTTCTGCTATAATGTGCTTTATCAGCCTGCGCACGAAGAGAATGTACGGCGGGTCCTTTAGACTTATTGAGCATCTTTGACTGTATAAAAGTACGGTCAATCACTTTTCCCATTTCTCCTCCCAGAGCATCAAGTTCTCTGACAAGATGTCCTTTAGAACTTCCTCCTATATTAGGATTACATGGCATCAATGCTATACTGTCAACACTAACTGTAAATACTATTGTTCGAAATCCAAGTCTGGCTGTGGCAAGTGCAGCTTCGCACCCTGCATGTCCTGCACCGATTACTGCCACATCATATTCATCATTATTTACCCATGCAGAATTTGCTGAATATCTCATTAACCAAATCCTCTCCTATCGTTTCACCAGTTATACTTCCAAGAGACTCATACGCATCTAACAAATCAATAGAATAAAAATCTTCCGGCATCCCCAAATCAATACTTTCTATCACACGCTGCAAAGATGCATAAGCATCCTGAAGTGCTGTCTTATGCCTGATATTTGTAATATAAATCTCATCGTTAAATGAAAGATTTCCTTCAAAAAACATATTTTTTAAAACTTCTTCAAGTTTTTCAATTCCCAAGTTATTCTTTGCAGATACCTCTATTATAGGAGTTGTAAACTTTTTAATTTCTTTAAAATTATTTTCTTTTGCAAGATTACTTGCAAAATATGCTTTTTTCACGTTTTCTTCCGTTACTATCATATCTAAATCTGACTTATTTAGCAAGATAATTGATGGTTTATCCTGTATTATACCAAAAATTTCTTCATCATTTTTATCTAATGGAGAGGATGCATCAATTACGTATAGAATAAGATCCGCTTTATCTGCATAGCTTTTTGCTTTTTCTACACCAATTTTTTCAACAACATCTTTTGTGCTTCTAATTCCTGCAGTATCCATAATATTTAAAGATATCCCCTGCAGATTTATATGTTCTTCCAGAACATCTCTGGTTGTTCCTGCAATATCAGTAACGATTGCACGGTCTTCTCCAATTAACACATTTAATAAAGAAGACTTTCCTGCATTTGGCTTACCTAATATAACAGTCTGTATGCCTTCTTTTATAATTCTCCCATCGTCACACGTATTTAATAATACTTTGATTTCATTCATTAACTTATCTACAACAATCTTAAGTTTTTTGCCATAACCATCTACACTGATATGTTCAGGATCATCCAATGCCGTCTCTATAAATGCTGTGTGGTAAATTATTTCATTTCTTATATTACTAATTTTCTCTTTTAAATTTCCTTTTAATTGATGTAAAGAACTTTGAAGAGCATATTCATTTTGAGAAACAATCAGATCTCCTACTGCTTCTGCCTGAGAAAGATCGATTCTTCCATTCAAAAATGCTCTTTTTGTAAATTCTCCAGGTTCAGCCGGTCTTGCACCATTTTTAATCAGTATCTCAAGAATTCTTTTTACAATATATACACCGCCATGACAGTTAATTTCTACAGTATCTTCTCCTGTATAACTATGAGGTCCTCTCATTAACATTACGAGAACTTCATCTACAGTATCTTCACAATCCATAATGTATCCATAATGAATTGTATGTGATTTTTGATCTGATAACTTTTTATCTCTCTTTCCTTTATAAATCTTATCAGCAATCTCAAAAGAGTCTGAACCACTCATTCTGACAATTCCAATTCCTGAATTGCTCATAGCAGTAGAAATTGCCGCTATTGTTGTATTATATTGATTTTTCATGGTTTCCTCCATTATCATCTTTATTTGAATAGAATAAGAAAGTAGGGATTTTTCAACCCCTACTTTCTATCATTTATCTACGTACAAGTGTTACTACAACTCTTCTATATGGTTCCTCGCCCTCGCTATGTGTGGATACAGCCGGATCAGACTGTAATGCTGAGTGGATAATTCTTCTTTCATATGGATTCATAGGCTCCAAAGAAACTGTTCTTCTTGTTCTCTTTACTTTACTTGCAATATTCTTTGCAAGATTTTCAAGAGTTTCTTTTCTTCTTCTGCGATAATCTTCTGTATCGAGTTTTACTCTTACATATCCATCCTGCATCTTATTTGCAACTCTATTTGTCAAATATTGAAGGGAATCAAGAGTCTGTCCACGTTTTCCAATCAGAATTCCCATATTGCTTCCTTCCATATCAATAGAAAGTGCTCCCTCTTCATCTACAGTAGATGTAACCTTTACATCTTTCATATCCATTGCATTTAATACATCATAGATAAACTTCTCACATGCTTCTATTGTCTGAGGTTCAATTTTGGCAAGTTCAACTTCTTTTCTCTCAGCTGCAGAAGATTCTTTTACAGGTTCATCATGCTTTTCTTTCTTTTCTTTCTTTTCTTTTCTATCCTTAGAAATGTTCTTCTTCTTAGGTTCTTTCTTTGGATATTCCTTCACAGGTTCTTCCTTTGGAATCTCTACTTCTTCAATTTCTTTCTTTTCTTCAACAACAACTTTTTTGCGTGCCTTAATGACAGCTTGTTTCATTCCAATTCCTAAAAAACCTGCACTACCTTTTTCAATAACTTCATAATCTAACTGATCACTTGTTACACCTAATTGAATTAATGCTTCTGTAATTGCATCATCCAGATTTTTTGCTGATACAGTAATATAATCCATAACAGCCGCCCCCTAATCATTTTCATTAAATTTCTTAACCATATTTGCTTTTGCTGCAAGACTTCCTGCCTTTGCATTATTTGCATTTGCTTTCGCTTTTGCGATCTTTTCTTCTTTTTCTTTCTCACTCATACCAGATACATTGAGTTTTGCAGAATCCTTGATACCTCTGGTATTTGTCTGTGCCATTGCATTAATTCTTTCGGCTTTTTCACTTCTCTGTGCTTTTTTCTTTTCTGCTTTCTCTTTATTTTTTTCAATCAGATCTTCTACAGACATTTTAGAAAGATGCTTATTAATAAATACTTGCTGAACCATACGAACAACCGCACTTACAATCCAGTAAAGACCAATACCTGATGCCAGTGTAAATACCATGAATACAGAGAAAATAGGCATTGTATAATTCATTGTATTCATAGTACCTGCCATCGGATTATCTTTATCCATCTGCTGTCCTGAAATTGCCTGTGATAATTTGATACTTCCGAACTGTGTCAATCCAGACAATACCGGCAATACAACTGCTGTAATAATAATTACAACTGCGGGAAATGCATAAGAACCACTATTCTTGATCATTGTGATCGGAGATATTGTAAGATCAGGAATTGTAAGGAAACTATTTACCGCTGCAGGTGCATTCTTTATTGCAGGTACATAATTCTGAATATCATAGATGACCGGATATAGAGCAAATAGCAATGGCATCTGGATTAACATTGGAAGACATCCACCAGTCATAGAGGTTCCATATTTATCATAAACCTGCTGGATTTCTTCCTGTTGCTTCATCATAGAAGCCTGATCTTTTTTATTTCTATATTTTTTCTGAATTGCCTGAATCTCCGGATTCATTACAGAAGTCATCTTTGACGTTCTCTGTTGCTTAATGGTAAGAGGCATCATACATGTATATACCAAAACAGTATAAATGATAATTGATAAACCAACTAAACCAGTGTCGCTTGGTAAAACATTATCTAATATCGTATAGATAAAGTTCATAACTTTACCTAACAGCCAGCAAATCTGACCTACAATCGGCCAATTCGCTGCAGTCAGTAAACTCACAGTCATAATTTTTTCCTCCCTATTGTTGTAATTCTTTTTTAAGGAACAGGGTCGTATCCACCCTTGGCAAACGGATTACAACGAAGTATTCTCCATGCTGCCATGAGTCCACCTTTTAATGCACCATATTTTTCAATTGCCTCTACTGCATATTGAGAACAAGTTGGATAATAGATACAGGTAGAATACCCTTTCAGCCCGGATAGATACTTCTGATAGAACTTAATACAGCCTAACAGAATCTTTTTCATAATACGTTACCCCTAATCTATAATTTCATGAAGATGACCCAAATGGAGCATTGCGCTGTCAATTTCCTTATAACTTTTACCTTTAGCGCCTATTCTTGCTATCACAACTATATCAAATCCACATTTGAATCTATCTTCTTGTAATCTATAGCTTTCTCTGATTAATCTTGTTAATCTGTGTCGTACTATACTGTTACCTACTTTTTTACTTACCGATATTCCTAATCGATTCTGACTGGTCTTATTATCTAGTACATACATGACCAGATACTTATTTGCATAGGATATCCCATGTTTATAAACATTCTGAAAATCCTTATTTTTTTTCAATGATTCGGAATATTTCATTGACTAATTCTCCCAATTTTTGTAGAAGAAAAGGCCACATATATGCGGCCTACGCTGATAATCTCTTTCTTCCTTTTGCTCTTCTGCTTGCAAGTACTTTTCTTCCACCTGCTGTGCTCATTCTAGATCTAAATCCATGAACTTTAGCTCTTTGTCTCTTTTTTGGCTGGAATGTCATTTTCATAGATATCCACCTCCTTATATTTTATAAGGGAATAATCCCACTTTTTTTCTAAAGACATCATTTTTGATTATATTAAAAAAATGCCTCTACGTCAAGCAAAACCTGGATTTTTCTAAATTAATTTATCCACAAAATGTGGATAACACGTGGATTTTAAGTGGATAACGTGTGGATATCATTTATTTTTTTTATTTTTATCTCGAATATCTGCATTTTAAACTTGTGAATAAAGTTATCCACACTGATTAAAGATTGCTTAAATCTCTATTTTGATGTAGAATAGTAAAGAGTGGGTTATTATTTAAAATACCACGAATTGGATAGAATTAGGAGTTTATTGTAATGAACATTGTGAAGGAAAAGTGGCCTGAAATTATTGAACATCTTAGAGTAGAACATGAACTGTCCAACGTATCATTCTCGACTTGGATACAACCTCTGAAAGTATATGATGTCATCGATAATACTGTATTTATTTTGGTAAATATGAATGCCAGTGTAGAATATATTGAAAAAAAATATCTTCTTCCGTTGAAAGTTTGTATTGCTGAAATTACCGGTATTGAATTTGAAGTTGTGTTCATCTCCGAAGATGATGACAAATTGAATGAAATTCAAAGCATGTCTATTGAAGCAACAAATAAAAAGAAGACAAAGTCCGCTGCTGAAAAGGCAGGACTGAATCCAAAATATACTTTTGATACTTTTGTTGTAGGAGGTAACAATAATTTTGCTCATGCAGCTTCACTTGCAGTAGCAGAATCTCCTGGCGAAGTGTACAACCCATTGTTTTTATATGGAGGAGTTGGACTTGGAAAGACTCATCTTATGCATTCGATTGCACACTTTATTTTAGACAAAAATCCAAAAAAGAAGGTATTATATGTCACTAGCGAGACATTTACAAATGAACTGATCGAAGCATTGAAAAATGGTAAAACAGCAGGCAATGAATCTGCAATGTCTAAATTCCGCGACAAATACCGCAATAACGATGTTTTGTTAATTGATGATATTCAATTCATCATTGGAAAAGAAAGTACACAGGAAGAATTCTTCCACACTTTTAATCATCTTCATACTTCTGGAAAGCAGATCATTATCTCCAGCGATAAGCCTCCAAAAGATATCGAGACCTTGGAGGCACGACTTCGCACACGTTTTGAATGGGGATTGATTGCTGATATATCATCCCCAGATTATGAGACACGTATGGCAATTCTCCAGAAGAAGATCGAACTTGATCATCTGGAAAAATATAATATACCACGTGATGTTCTGGAATACATTGCTACAAATGTAAAAACAAATATCCGTGAACTGGAAGGTTCACTTAATAAACTGATTGCTCTTTTCAAATTAAATAATAACGGGCCAATCGATATTACCCTGGCGGCAGAAGCATTAAAAGACATTGTTTCTTCTAATAATAGAGAAGTAACTCCAGAATTGATTCTGGATATTGTATCTGAACACTTCGGTGTATCCATTGCTGATTTAAAGAGCAATAAACGTAATGCAGATATTGCAAATCCACGGCAGATCACCATGTATCTGATTCGTACCATGACTGAGACACCTTTAAAAGCAATTGGTATCATTCTGGGAGGTAAAGATCATTCTACTGTCAAATATGGAGTTGAAAAAATTACTGCAGAATTAAAAACAGATGAAACTTTATCTAATACAATTAATATAATAAAGAAGAAAATCAATCCTGCATAATGTTTATAACATGTGGACAACCTTCGGATAAGATGTGGATAATCAGGTATAATTCATTTTTTTTAGAAATAAAAAAGTATTTAAAGACAAGTTATCACCAGTACTTCCACATCAGATTCAAAGCTGTTCCACAGACATTTCAAAACCTGAAACACTGATAAATAAAGGGCTGAAAGCAGTTATCCTCTTTTCCACAGCCCCTAATAAGAAGGAGACGTAATTATTTAATATATATATTTATTTATGTCCCCGTGAAAGGAGTTATACACATGAAAATAATTTGTAATAAATCCAATTTGGTAAAAGGAGTTAGCACAGTATCTAAAGCAGTACCATCAAAAACAACGATGCCAATTCTGGAATGTATCTTAATTGATGCTACAAATGATATTATACGATTGACTGCAAACGATATGGAATTAGGAATTCAGACAGATATTGAGGGAGAGATCATTGACCGTGGAATGATAGCCATTGATGCCAAGATATTCTCAGAGATTGTAAGAAAGCTCCCAGACAATGAGATTACCATCGAAACGGATGAGAATCTTCAGACTGTTATTACCTGTGAAAAAGCAAAATTTGATATTGCAGGAAAGCCTGGAGAAGAATTCTCTTATCTTCCAATTATTGAAAAAGAAGAATCCATTGAAATATCTCAATTTACTTTGAAAGAAGTTATCAGACAGACAATCTTTTCTATTGCAGATACAGAAAGCAACAAATTAATGACCGGAGAATTATTTGAGATAAAAAATAATATTCTGAGAGTCATATCTTTGGATGGACATCGTATATCCATTCGTAAAATAGAATTGAAAGATTCAGTAAGTGATAAAAAATTAATTGTTCCAGGAAAGACTTTGATTGAAGTAAGTAAGATTCTGTCTGGAGAAGTAGAAAGCATAGTTTATATTTCTTATACCAACAATCATATTGTATTTGAGTTTGATAATACGGTTGTAGTGTCAAGACTGATCGAAGGTGAGTATTTTAAAATAGATCAGATGCTTTCTAATGATTATGAGACAAAAGTAAGAATTAATAAAAAAGAGTTATTAAACTGTATTGACAGAGCAACATTACTTGTAAAAGAAGGAGATAAAAAGCCAATTATCATCAATATTGGTGATGAAGTCATGGAATTAAAGATAAAATCACAGATTGGATCTATGAATGAAGAAATATTTATTAGCAAAGAAGGAAAAGATCTGTTGATAGGTTTTAATCCCAAATTTTTAATCGATGCACTTCGTGTTATTGATGACGAAGAGGTAACTTTGTATCTGATGAACGCAAAAGCACCATGCTTTATCAAAGATGAAGAAGAGAGCTATATCTATCTCATTCTTCCGGTAAACTTTAATGCAGTAGCGTAGGGGGAAAAATGGAAACTATAAAATTACGTGAAGAATATATTAAACTCGGACAGGCATTAAAAGCGGCAGGTCTGGTAGAGTCTGGGGTAGAAGCAAAAGAAGTTATTGTAGATGGTCTGGTAAAGGTAAATGGTGAAACAGATACCCGAAGAGGACGCAAATTATATGCCGGAGATATTGTTATTTTTGATGGAGAAGAAATAAGAATTGAAGATTAAATCTTTAAAACTCAAAAATTTTAGAAATTATGATCTTTTAAAACTTGATTTTGATGATAATACTAATATATTTTATGGTGACAATGCTCAGGGAAAAACAAATATATTAGAGGCTGTATATCTTTCTGGAACAACAAAATCGCATCGAGGTGCCAAGGACAAAGATATGATTCAATTTGGAAAAGATGAATCACATATTGAGGCAGTTGTCGAAAAAAATGGAATTGAATATCAGTTAGATATGCATTTGAAAAAAAATAATCCAAAGGGAATTGCAATCAATAAAATTCCTATAAGGAAAGCCAGTGAACTATTTGGAATTGTAAATCTTGTATTTTTTTCACCAGAGGATTTGAATATTATCAAAAATGGTCCTTCTGAGAGAAGAAGATTTATTGATCTTGAGCTATCTCAATTGGATAAGGTATACCTGAATAATCTGTCCAATTATAATCGTATTGTGAATCAAAGAAATCATCTATTAAAAGAGATGGGGACATTCAGGCAAGAACAACTGATGGATACTCTTGACATCTGGGAATTGCAATTAATTCAATATGGTACTAAAATAATAGATAGAAGAAAAGAATTCATAAAAGAAATTAATAAAATAATTTCTTCTGTCCATAAAAAATTAACTGGTAAAAGAGAAGAAATACAGATAATCTATGAACCCAGTAATGGAAATCTTACATTAGAACAAGCATTAAGAAAGAACAGAGAGAGAGATCTGAGAATTAAAAGTACATCTGTAGGACCTCACAGAGATGATATATGTTTTATGATCCAAGATCTGGATATCAGACGTTTTGGATCACAAGGACAACAGAGAACTGCTGCATTATCATTAAAACTTTCTGAAATAGAATTAGTAAAACAGGCCATACATGACACGCCTGTTTTATTGCTTGATGATGTATTGTCTGAACTTGACAAACATAGGCAAAACTATTTATTAGATAGTATTCATGATATACAGACACTTATTACCTGTACAGGGGTAGAAGATTTTGTAAATCATTGTTTTTCTATAAATAAGGTGTTTCATGTCCAGAATGGACAAGTGACTAATGAGAACTAGGAGGATAAGAATGAGTACAGAAAAAGTACAGCACGAATATGGTGCGGATGAAATTCAGATTTTGGAAGGCCTTGAAGCTGTTAGAAAACGTCCTGGTATGTATATTGGAAGTACTTCATCCCGTGGACTTCATCATCTTGTATATGAGATTGTTGACAATGCTGTAGATGAAGCATTAGCTGGTTTTTGTGATACGATATTTGTAACAATTAATAAAGATAACTCTGTAACTGTATTGGACAATGGCCGTGGAATCCCTGTTGGAATTAACCACAAATCAGGTCTTCCTGCTGTTGAAGTTGTATTTACTGTTCTACATGCCGGTGGTAAATTCGGAGGTGGAGGATACAAAGTATCTGGAGGACTTCATGGAGTTGGTGCTTCTGTTGTAAATGCATTGTCTAATTGGCTGGAAGTAGAGATTTATCGCGAAGGTAATATCTATAAACAGCGTTATGAACGTGGAAAAGTAGTTCAGAAATTAGAAGTAATTGGGAAATGTGATACTGAAACAACAGGAACAAAAGTAACATTTCTCCCGGATAATACAATTTTTGAAGATACTGTTTTTGAATACAATATTTTAAAGCAGCGATTCCGCGAGATGGCATTTTTGACAAAAGGATTAAAAATTGTACTTCGCGATGAGAGACCAGAAGAAAAACCAATAGAAAAGACATTCCATTATGAGGGTGGAATTAAAGAATTTGTAGAATATTTGAATAGAAGTAATACACCGTTGTATGAAGATATTATTTATTGTGAAGGCATGGTAAATAACGTATCTGTAGAAGTTGCAATGCAGCATAATGATTCATATTCAGACAATACGTATGGATTTGTCAATAATATTACAACCCCGGAAGGCGGAACACATGTTGTGGGATTTCGTAATGCATTGACAAAGACATTTAATGATTATGCAAGAAAAAACAAATTATTAAAAGACAGTGAACCGAATCTGTCAGGTGAAGATATTAGAGAGGGTCTGACTGCAATTATCAGTGTAAAAATTGAAGATCCCCAGTTTGAAGGACAGACAAAACAAAAATTAGGAAATAGTGAAGCAAGAGGTGCAGTGGATAGTGTTGTAAGTAAGCAGCTGGAAGTTTATCTTGAACAGAATCCGGCAGTTGCTAAGATGACTATTGAAAAATCTGTAATGGCTCAGCGTGCAAGAGAGGCTGCAAGAAAAGCAAGAGATCTGACCAGAAGAAAATCCGCGTTGGATGGCATGTCACTTCCTGGTAAGTTAGCGGACTGTTCAGACAAGGATCCTAAGAACTGTGAAATCTATATCGTAGAGGGAGATTCTGCGGGTGGTTCTGCTAAGACGGCAAGAGACCGGGCAACACAGGCAATCCTGCCTCTTCGTGGTAAGATATTGAATGTGGAAAAAGCAAGACTGGATAAGATATATGGAAATGCAGAGATTAAAGCAATGATTACTGCTTTTGGTACAGGAATCCATGATGATTTTGATATTTCCAAATTACGTTATCATAAGATTATTATTATGACGGATGCCGATGTAGATGGTGCTCATATCAGTACCTTATTATTGACATTTTTATATCGGTTTATGCCAGATCTAATTAAAGAAGGGTATGTATATCTGGCTCAGCCTCCATTATATAAACTGGAAAAGAATAAAAAGGTATGGTATGCGTACAGTGATGAAGAGTTAGACCGTATCCTGTCTGAAGTAGGACGTGATACCAATAATAAAATCCAGCGTTATAAAGGTCTTGGAGAGATGGATGCAGAACAGCTCTGGGAAACAACTATGGATCCGGAACACAGAATCTTACTTCGAGTAACGATGGATGAAGAGTCAACTTCAGAATTAGATCTTACATTTACAACTTTGATGGGAGATAAAGTAGAACCGAGAAGAGAGTTCATTGAAGAAAATGCAAAATACGTAAAGAACTTAGACGTATAACACAACACATAGAAAGGGATACAACTAATGGAAGATAATATTTTTGATAAAGTCCACGAAGTGGATCTCAAAAAAACAATGGAGACCTCCTATATTGATTATGCTATGAGTGTTATTGCTTCTCGTGCATTACCAGATGTAAGAGATGGTTTGAAACCAGTTCAACGTAGAATACTTTATTCTATGATAGAATTAAATAATGGTCCTGATAAGCCACATAGAAAATGTGCACGTATTGTCGGTGATACTATGGGTAAATATCATCCACATGGTGACAGTTCTATATATGGTGCTTTGGTTAATATGGCTCAGGAATGGTCTACCAGATATCCATTGGTAGATGGTCATGGAAACTTTGGTTCTGTAGATGGTGATGGTGCGGCTGCTATGCGATATACAGAAGCCAGACTAAGTAAGATATCTATGGAACTGACTGCCGATATCAATAAAGATACCGTAGATTTTGTACCGAACTTTGATGAGACAGAGAAAGAACCGACTGTACTTCCGGCCAGATTTCCAAATCTTCTGGTAAATGGTACTTCCGGAATTGCCGTTGGTATGGCAACCAATATACCTCCACACAATCTGAAAGAGGTTATCAATGCAGTTGTAAAAATTATAGATAATCAGATTGAAGATAAAGAAGAGACTACAATAGAAGAGATCTTAAAGATTATCAAAGGACCGGATTTTCCGACAGGCGGTATGATTCTTGGAACCAGAGGAATTGAAGAAGCATATAGAACCGGACGAGGCAAGATTCGTGTTCGTGCCGTGACAGATATTGAGACTATGCCAAATGGAAAGAGCAGAATTATTGTAACTGAGCTTCCATTTATGGTGAATAAAGCAAGATTGATAGAAAAGATCGCTGAAATGGTCAGAGATAAGAAGATAGAAGGAATTACAGACTTAAGCGATCAGTCAAGCCGTGAGGGTATGCGTGTTGTTATTGAACTTCGAAGGGACGTCAATGCAAACGTTATCTTAAATCAATTATATAAACATACACAACTTCAAGATACTTTTGGAGTTATCATGCTGGCACTGGTCAATAATGAACCAAAAGTTATGAATCTTCTGGAAATGTTGAATTGTTATCTGCAGCATCAGGAAGAGGTTGTAACCAGACGTACCAGATATGAATTAAATAAAGCAGAAGAAAGAGCACATATATTAGAAGGTTTGTTGATTGCTCTTGATAATATTGATGAAGTTATTAAGATTATCAGAGGTTCACAGACAGTTCAGATTGCAAAATCAGAATTAATGGAGAGATTCGGGTTGTCTGATGTTCAGGCTCAGGCAATCGTTGACATGCGTCTTCGTGCTCTGACCGGTCTGGAACGGGAAAAACTGGAAAAAGAATATAACGAATTGATGGAACAGATCAGCAGATTAAAAGCAATCTTAGCTGACAGAAAACTTCTTCTTGGAGTAATCAAAGAGGAAATTCTTGTCATTCGTGATAAATACGGAGATGAAAGAAGAACCTCAATTGGATTCGATGAGTTCGACATCTCTATGGAAGATTTGATTCCGAAAGAAGATGTTGTTATTACAATGACAAAGCTTGGATATATCAAGCGTATGTCAAATGATACTTTCAAATCTCAGAATAGGGGAGGAAAAGGTATCAAAGGAATGCAGACATTGGAAGAAGACTATGTAGAAGAGTTATTTATGACTCATACACATCATTATATTATGTTCTTTACCAATACGGGACGTGTATATCGTCTAAAAGGGTACGAAATTCCGGAAGCAAGTCGTACTTCAAGAGGAACAGCAATTGTGAATCTTCTTCAATTAATGCCTGGAGAAAAAATCAGTGCCGTTATTCCAATTGATGAATACAGAGATGGAGAGTACCTTCTGATGGCTACAAAGAAAGGTCTTGTAAAGAAGACTCCTATCAAAGAATATGCGAACGTCCGTAAGACAGGACTTGCAGCTATTACACTTCGGGAAGAAGATGAATTGATTGAAGTAAAATATACCGATAATGACAGAGATATTTTCATGATAACCAAGTATGGTCAGTGTATTCGTTTTAATGAAAAAGATGTACGCCCAACAGGAAGAACATCTATGGGAGTACGCGGAATGAATCTGTCGGATCGTGATGAAGTCATTGGAATGCAGTTGGATTCCCAGGGCGAAGAACTTTTGATCGTATCAGAAAAAGGTATGGGAAAGAGAACTTCAATGGAAGAATTCACACGCCAGAACCGTGGAGGAAAAGGTGTAAAGTGTTATAAGATTACAGAGAAGACTGGTAATGTAGTCGGAGTAAAAGCTGTAAATAATGATGATGAGATTATGATTATCAATACAGAAGGTATTATCATTCGAATGAAATGTGAAGGAATATCTACACTTGGAAGAGTAACATCTGGAGTAAAACTGATAAACCTTCCAGAAGGAGATATCGTTGCAAGTATAGCAAAAGTGCGAAAAGGTGACGAGGAAGAAAAAGCTTCAGAAGAAATAATGGATCCTATTGAGTAATAATGTAAAAAAATCGGGACAAAAAATCTTTTGTCCCGATTTTTTTATGTAAACTTTTTGACAGTAATTAGTTTTCAGATTCAAGTTCACGGATAATTATTTCAGCAACTTTTTTTACTGTAAAGGAAACAAAATCTGTACATTGAGCCTTTCTTTCAGGAGAATTTTTTTCTTTTCCTTTCGTAAGAACTCTGCAGCATGTACCTCCGCAGTAATCTTTGAATGCGTCATGCATTTCGTTTGTTAATGCAAAACATTTTGTGATTTTCGGATCTCCAGGAGTTCTTCGTCCAAAGAAATAACCAATACACATTGTTGCGCCTGCTAACGCACCGCAGATACATCCGCCTCCACCAAGTCCCCACGGAAAACCTGAGCTCATAGCGATGGCATCATCAGAAAGATCTATCTCAAAATGCTTTCTGATAGCGTAGATCACAGATTCTGAACAGGCAAAGCCAGCATTAAAAATATCTACGGCATCCTTCTGTAATTGCTCTATGTTGATATTTGTAGTCATAATAATCCCCCTTTTTGGATTTTATCTTGTTCTTAATTAGTATTTTATACCAATAGAGGTTGTTTTAAAAGAAATATTTGCGAGTCAATTATAGATATAATCATAATATTTCCACAAATATATAAAATGGAAATATTATGGATATAATAAAATACAAATGGTTGATTTATAGTGATATATAAAATATAATATGCTTACAGATTCACATTTTATTATGGAAGTGATTAAAATGACAATTCAGGAAATGTTAAAACGAAAGACAGAGCTTGGCTATACTTATGCACAACTTTCGGAGCTTTCCGGTGTACCTGTAGGTACAATCCAGAAGATTTTTTCAGGAGTAACAAGTTCACCAAGATATGAGACACTTCGTGCATTGGAGCAGGTGTTAAAGAAACCTGAGAATTCTTATAAGGTGAAGAAGCAAGGGGAATATACTTTAGAAGATTATTATAAGATACCGGATGAGAGGCGTGTCGAGTTAATTGATGGAGTGATATACGATATGTCATCTCCTACCTCTGCACATCAGCTAATAGCAGGACTTATATACAGTAAGATGATTTCTCATGTGTTAGATAAAAAAGGAAAGTGTCTTCCGATGATATCACCGATTGATGTACAGCTTGATTGTGATAATAAGACGATGGTACAGCCGGATGTAGTTATTGTGTGTGACAGGGATAAAATCATTAATCGCTGTATTTATGGAGCTCCGGATTTTATTATTGAAGTCATATCCCGTTCATCGACCAAACGAGACTCTGTGATCAAGCTTAATAAATATTTAAATGCCGGGGTAAGAGAATACTGGATGATAGATCCGAACAGAAAAAAGGTTATTGTATATAATTTTGAAACAGAAAATTATCCGGTAATTTATGGATTTGATGCAAAGATTCCAGTTGGTATATGGGATAATGAATTGGAGATTGATTTTCAGGAAGTGTATGATCATATAAGCTTTTTATATAAGAGAGATAAAGATACAGAGTATTCAGAATATTAACTTGTATATTCAGTGGGGACAGGGTAAAATTAATTTGGGACGGAGTATTTTTGAAAAACCCCCGTCCCAAATGAAGGAGGAAGTAGATGAGAACAATCGATGTAAGTGAAATTACAAAGAATATTAAAGAAATGTGTATAGAAGCGAATCATTTTCTGTCAAAGGACATGGATGTAGCTTTGAAGAACGCTGTAAAAACAGAAGAATCACTTCTTGGCAGACAGATTTTAAATCAACTTCAGGAGAATCTTCAGATTGCAGCAAAAGATATGATTCCCATATGCCAGGATACTGGAATGGCAGTAATATTTATGGAAATTGGACAAGAAGTTCATTTTGAAGGTGGAAGTCTTGAAGATGCTATAAATGAAGGAGTACGCCAGGGATATACAGAAGGTTTTTTGAGAAAGTCAGTAGTAGGTGATCCGATCCTTCGTGAAAATACTAAGGATAATACACCTGCAATCATTCATTATAGTATTGTAGAAGGCAATAAAGTAAAGATAAAAGTTGCTCCAAAGGGATTTGGAAGTGAAAATATGAGCCGTGTATTCATGTTGAAGCCGGCAGATGGAATTGAAGGTGTAAAAAATGCAATTTTAACTGCAGTAAAAGATGCTGGTCCGAATGCATGTCCTCCGATGATTGTAGGCGTTGGAGTAGGAGGAACTTTTGAAAAATGCGCACTTATGGCAAAAGAAGCACTTACTCGAGAGGTTGGATCACATTCAGATATTCCATGGGTAAAAGAATTAGAAGAAGAGATGCTTGATAAAATTAACAGATTAGGTATTGGCCCAGGTGGATTGGGAGGAACAACAACTGCACTTGCAGTAAATGTAAATACTTATCCTACTCATATCGCAGGACTTCCGGTTGGAATTAACATTTGCTGTCACATAAATAGACACATTATCAGGGAGGTATAAGATGGATAAGCACATAAAAGCACCAATAACAAAAGAAGTATCTCGTTCGCTACATGCCGGTGATTACGTATATATCACAGGGACAATCTATACTGCAAGAGATGCTGCGCATAAACGGATGGATGAAGCCTTATCAAATGGAGAAAATCTTCCGATTAATATAGAAAATCAGGTCATATATTACATGGGACCATCTCCTGCAAGAGAAGGACGTCCAATTGGTTCTGCCGGACCAACAACAGCAAGCCGTATGGATAAATATGCGCCCAGACTTCTTGATCTTGGTTTATCAGCAATGATAGGAAAAGGAAAAAGGAGCAAAGAAGTACTGGATGCAGTTGTTAGAAATGAAAGTGTCTATTTTGCTGCTGTAGGTGGAGCAGGCGCATTATTGTCAAAATGTATCAAATCATCAGAAGTTGTTGCTTATGATGACTTAGGCACAGAAGCAATTCGGAAATTAGAAGTTGAGAATTTTCCAGTAATTGTTGTTGCGGACTGTGAAGGAAATAATTTATATGAAACTGCGATTAAGGAGTATCAAAGATAATGAAGAGAATATTATTAATGGTATTTCGAAATATTTTCCTTGTACCGTTTATGTGGATAAAATTGTGTTATCATGCACATTATGTTGATAAATATGAAGAAAAAGAACATTATAAGATGTTACAATTTATCTGTCATAGGGCAAATAAAGGTGGAAATGTTACAATAGATGCACATGGCCTTGAAAATATACCAAAAGAACAAGGATTTATGTTTTTCCCGAACCATCAGGGATTATACGATGTTCTTGCGATTGTAGATGTGTGTCCATATCCATTTTCCGTTGTTGCAAAAAAAGAAGTTTCTAATATTCAATTTTTAAAACAAGTATTTGCATGTATGCAAGCCTATATGCTGGATCGTGAAGATGTTCGTCAGGCGATGCAAGTAATTATTGATGTGGCAAATGAAGTAAAAAAGGGAAGAAATTATCTTATATTTGCAGAGGGAACACGATCTAAAAATGGAAATCATCCAGGTGATTTTAAGGGTGGTAGTTTTAAAGCTGCGACAAAGGCTCAATGTCCAATCATACCAGTTGCATTAATAGATTCATTTAAACCATTTGATACAAACAGTATTAGCCCTGTAACGGTTCAGGTTCATTTTCTGGAACCATTATATTATGAAGATTATAAAGATATGAAAACAAAAGAAATAGCAGCATTGGTAAAACAACGTATTGAGCAAACGATTAATGCAAATACATTGTAAATGAAGTATTTTGTAAATACTGAAAAAAATGATTGACAATAGGCAGAAGGTCTAGTATAATAACTTCTGCTGGAGAAATACTCAAGAGGCTGAAGAGGCGCCCCTGCTAAGGGTGTAGGTCGGGTGACCGGCGCGAGGGTTCAAATCCCTCTTTCTCCGTTTTAGTCAGTATTGACTGTCTGGAACAAAAAGTTTCAGACAGTTTTTTATGGCTAATGTAGACCCCATATATAGAAGAAAAAAGGGTAAATATATACAGAATATTGTGTTAAAAAAAGATGTTGAAAAAAATCGAAAAAAGATTAAAAAACATCTTGACATATAAAAGAACACATGGTATTATGTATAGGCTGACTCGTGAGAGACAGACAAAGATAAAAAGAACCTTGATAATTAAACAATAGACAACAACCCTGAAGATTTCTTTAAGAGAAAAATTCAGAACGAGACATTTAAATGTCGACCTTAAAACAGTAAAAGGGATAAGAAAGCTAGTAGTTTTCTTGACCTGGAAT
>NZ_JBNPOQ010000013.1:0-101943 GCF_050315235.1 Bariatricus sp. SGI.019
CATAAGTTTAAGACAGTCGGTTTGACTGTCTTTTTTGCATAATTTGTAAAAAATATAATGTGAATTTTAGTCTTTCTTTCAATTTAAATGGATATACTAAATGCAAGAAAAAATGAAATCTTAGGAGGAAAGATATGCGAAAAAAATACATTACTTTATTAGTAGCTTTTATGATGTTTTCTACAATAGTTTTGAGTGGATGCACGAATGGAAATTCGAATACTGCTTCCAATACCGGAAAAGATGGAAATACTACGTCAACTAATACGCAACAGAATCAAAATAATAGCCAGAATAACGAACAAATACCTTCACAAGAACAAGTGACTGTCAGTGAAGAGGAAGCAATAAAACTTGTTCTTGAAAAAGTCCCTGGAGCAACAGAGCAAAATGTCAAAATCAAATTGGAATATGATGATGGATATTATAAATATGATGGTGATATTATATATGAGCAGAAAGAATATGATTTTGAGATAGATGCATATTCAGGAGAATTTCTGGAATGGAGCGAAGAAAAGCTATAATATCAGATGATAATTATGAAAATCCTGCCTATTATATGAAAGAAAATCTATATAGTAGGCAGGATTTTTAATGTGATAATATTTAAAATTCCATTTCCACCAAATGTGCTACAGCAATCGGATCGTCTTCTGTAAATCCTTGTGCACAAGTCAAAATGAGTTTAATATAATCTATGGAAAAATCTAGCCGCTCAGCAATCTCAGCCATATTTTTTCCGTTTTCGTTGAGTTCAATTACGTGTGTTACATCTTGTTGAATTTGGGAAAAATCTTTATTCATGAGACGTATTCTCCTTTTTCAATCTTAATTCTAAAATGGCATCCAATAGTCGGAATGCAACTTCATCTTTTTCCATAATTGGAAGCTCAGTCTCGGAGTTTTTAGTAATTAGAGTAACTATATTTGTATCGGTTTCAAAACCAGCACCTTTTATTTTTAAATTATTTGCTACAATCATGTCCAGATTTTTTTTTGCAAGTTTCTTTCTGGAATTTTCAAGCATGTTTTCTGTCTCCATAGAAAAGCCACATAAAAATTGGTTAGGAAGTTTATGTTCTCCGAGATACTTTAAGATGTCATCTGTTCGCTCTAATGGAATTGATAACTCTGCGTCTGCCTTTTTTACTTTTTCATCTGAGACTTGACTTGGGCGATAGTCTGCAACAGCTGCAGCTTTAATTATAATATCCATATCTTTGCTTCTGGAAGTAACGGCATTAAACATATCTTTTGCTGTGATAATTGGAACAACATGAACGAATTTAGGCGGTTCTAATGCCGTCTTTCCAGTTACGAGTGTGACATTGGCACCTCTTAACATACAAGCTTTGGCGATACTGTAACCCATTTTCCCAGAAGAATGGTTGGTGATATATCGAACCGGATCAATAGCTTCCTGAGTTGGGCCAGCAGTAACAAGAACTTTCAATCCTTCCATATCATTTGGACAAGCACAATGACGAAGAATATGTTCATACAAGTCTGAAGGCTCTGGCATCTTTCCAGTTCCGGTGTCACCACATGCAAGATAACCACTGGCAGGGGTTACAATATCCATACCATAACGACGTAAAGTTGCAAGATTATCTTGAGTGATGGGATTCTCATACATGGCTGTATTCATGGCTGGTACTATGATTTTAGGACATTTACAGGCAAGAATGGTAGTAGTAAGCATATCATCGGCAAGACCATGTGCAAGTTTAGCGATAACATTGGCAGTTGCTGGTGCAATCATAACAACATCTGCTTTTTTGGCAAGCGCAACATGTTCTACGTTAAATTCAAAATTACGATCAAAAGTATCTGTTACACATTTATGGCCTGTTAAAGTCTCAAATGTAATGGGATTTATGAAGTTCTTGGCATTTTCCGTCATAAGAACATGGACTTCTGCGCCAGACTTTACCAACAGACTGGTCAGAGATGCACTTTTATAAGCAGCAATTCCTCCAGTAACACCAAGAAGAATTGTTTTATTTTTCAATTGCATAGTAAATCCTCTCTTTATATTGATATAATATAAAATAACTATAGCGTGTTTCTGCTTATCTTGCAAGAATCAAGGACCTAAATTAACAGGATTGTACTCGATTTTATACTTGTTCTCAATAAATTCCGATGATATAATGACACAGTAATTGTATTGTATCCCGGCAGTCGGGAATGATAACAAGGAGGAATTGAATAATGAAAGAAAAGAAACATGACACTCGATGGATGGTCAGTGTCGCACTTATGGCAGCAATTGTCATTGTGTTGGCGAATACACCTTTAGGTATGATCCAACTGCCAATTATTAAGGCGACAACTGTACACATTCCTGTAATTATTGGAGCGGTTCTGTTAGGACCTTCTGCAGGAGCAATCTTAGGATTTGTTTTTGGTATGTGTTCGATGATTAGTAATACAATGGCACCTACACTCTTATCCTTTGCATTTTCGCCATTTATGAGCACAACAGGAATTCCAGGAGCACTGAAAGCAATCTGGATATCTGTAGGATGCCGTATTTTGATTGGAGTGGCTGCAGGATGGTTATGGATTTTACTAAGTAAACTAAAAGTAAATCAGGTAATTGCACTTCCAATTGTAGGATTTGTAGGTTCTATGGTAAATACCATAACAGTTATGGGAAGCATTTATCTGCTATTTGCACAGCAGTATGCAGAAGCAAAAGATGTTGCTGTGACAGCTGTATGGGGACTCGTTATGGGAACTGTAACAGCATCAGGTATTCCAGAAGCAATTGCAGCAGCAGTTCTTGTATTGGCGCTTGGAAAGGTATTGATTCAAGTGTTCAAGAAGATGAATATTAACATAGTGAGCGCCTAGACTGCAAAATAAATTAGTTATGATAAATGAATAGAGATTAAGAATAAAACCAAAAGCCCCGAAAATCCGGGGCTTTTATTTTAAAATAAAGTAAAACAAAAATTTGATTGCTTGGAAATTTTCTCGAAACCAAAAAGAAGTCTTGTAAATTCAAGACTTCTTTTTGATTAAGCAGGGGATGAGAGAATCGAACTCCCGCCAAAGGTTTTGGAGACCCCTATCATACCACTTGACCAATCCCCTATATTTCTCTGTCGCACTAGATATTTATACCATATAACATTGATAGTTGTCAATAGATAAATTGAAAATAACACATTAAATTTTAACACCCTGGAGCGTGATCAATTTTCCGAAGATAGAAGACTGTAAACCCAGCGCAACGGAATCGGCGTATTCCAATTTTATTGGAGGGAGAAGAATCTCGCCCATTTCAGTTGGAATACTGCGATAATGCTTTTTGGATTTTAAAAATTCCGTTTTTTTCTTGTTTGCGAACCTCGCATAGATCTCTGTGATTCCCGCTCAGGAATGGCACATATAGACTTCGATAAAGATATTTGAAATGTCTTTTTTTCTCATATATTCTTTTAAAGGTTCTTCATAATGAAAATTCATGCAGCTTTCTCCTTTTTTATTGTATGGACTAGTTTTATTATAGCCTGGAATAGGAGAGAATTCCAGATATATGAAGAACAATCTTTATTTAATTCCATATATTGACTAATGGGTGAGAAGAATGAATGGAATTATATGGACTTTTTTGGGAACTTTATTGACGCTTTCTGTGACGACACTTGGAGCAGCAGGAGTATTTTTCGTAAAAAAGGAGATTGGAGGAAGATTACAGAGTGGATTTCTGGGGTTTGCCGGCGGTGTGATGATTGCGGCTTCGGTATGGTCTTTGCTGTTGCCGGGAATCGAATACGCAGAAGAGAATGGACAGATTAGCTGGCTGGTCATTACCTGTGGTTTTTTGATAGGTGTATGGCTGTTGATTCTAGTGGATTATTTGATTCGAAAGTGGGAGAGTTTTCAGGTTAAAAGGAATACGGCGATGCTGGTGACGGCAATTACAGCGCACAATATCCCGGAAGGAATGGCGATTGGCATTGCATTTGCATTGGCAGCTCAAGATCTTCAGGATGCATCAAGGTTGTCAGGGGCCATTGCTTTAACGGTCGGTATTGCAATTCAGAATTTTCCAGAAGGGACTGCCGTTGCATTGCCACTAATTAACAATGGAATAAGTAAGAAAAAAGCCTTTTTTATTGGGAGCATGTCGGCGGTTGTGGAGCCAGTCTTTGGAGTTCTGGCAGCTGCAGCAGCAAATATGGTGCAGGGAGGGATGCCATGGTTTCTGGCATTTGCAGCAGGAGCCATGATTTATGTCGTAGTACAGGAGCTGATACCGGAAGCATATATCGGAGAAGAAGAAAAATCAGGGACGTTGGGATTTATTGTGGGATTTCTTGTGATGATGATTCTGGATGTCGCGTTTGGATAAGGGAGTAAATTGTATAGTAAATATGCATAGAAAAACCAGAGTAAGTGAAAAAATAAACAATAATAGTAATAAAATCGGGGTTGTGATATACTAATTTAATATGAGAGTAATAAAAAAGATACTGATGAGGAGGACTTATGGAAAAGAAAAAGTTAAGTATGCCTGTGAAGACATTAATAGGATTAGCGCTTGGTGTCATAGCGGGATTGGCATTGCAGAATCATGCTGATTTTGCCAATACATATATCAGCCCATTTGGAACATTGTTCCTGAATTGCATCAAGATGATTGTTGTACCAATGGTATTTTCTTCAATTATCGTGGGCGTATGTGGAATCGGTGATGCAAAAAAGATTGGAAGAATCGGCGGAAAGACAGTGGTATATTTCTTATGTACAACTGCTTGTGCAGCAACACTTGGTATTATTGTGTCCAATATATTTAAGATTGGTCAGGGCTTTGAGATTACAGGAGAAGTTGCAGAGGTAACGATTCCGGAGAGTACGGGAGTTATCAATACCTTAGTTAATATTATTCCGTCAAATCCGATACAATCACTGGCAAATGGAGATATGCTCCAGATTATTGCGTTTGCCATTGTCATTGGCGGCGGAATTGTGATGATTGGAGATAAGGGTAAACCAATTCTCAAAGCATTCGATTCACTGGCTGAAGCAATGTATGCCATTACCGGAGTGATTATGAAGTTTACACCTGTTGCAGTATTTGCGTTGATTACACCGATTGTGGCAGAAAATGGGGCAGAAGTACTGCTTCCGTTGGTCAGTGTGGTTCTGGCAGTTTATGGTACTTGTATATTGCATGCAATCATTGTATATTCATCTTCTGTAAAATTATTTTCCGGCGTGGGACCAAAAGAATTCTTTCAAAAAGCAGCAGAAGCAATCGTATTTGCTTTTACTTCAGCAAGTAGTTCAGCGACATTGCCATATTCTATGAAATCAGCAGAACAGTTGGGTGTCACAGAAGAGGTGCGTTCTTTTGTGATTCCGCTCGGTTCTACGATCAATATGGACGGAACTGCTATTTATCAGGGAATCTGTGCATTATTTATTGCAAATGTATATGGAATTCATCTGAGTCTGGTGCAGCAGATTACAATTGTGCTGACGTGTACATTTGCGTCTATAGGGGCGGCAGGAATCCCAGGGTCTGCAATGGTCATGCTTTCCATGGTTCTGCAGTCTGTAGGGCTTCCGCTGGAAGGTATCGGACTGGTGGCTGGAATCGACCGGATTACAGATATGGCTCCAACGGCTACGAACATTACTGGAGATATTGCATGTTCTGTTGTGATTCAGGCAACTGAGAACAAAAAACAGAAGGAGAGATCGGATGGTGAATGTCTGTAGAATATTATTTGCGGCAGGATTCTTAAGTTTATTGGCAATGATAGCCTATAATGATTGGAAGACAATGAAGATTCCGAACAAATTAATCATAATAACTGGAGGGGTTGGTCTGGCATCAACCCCTTTTTTCACAGAAATCAGTCTGATGGAGAGAGGAATCGGCGTCTTATGTATCAGCATACTGCTTCTCATTATTACGTGTATTGTTCCGGGAAGCTTCGGCGGCGGTGATATCAAACTCACGGCTGTCTGTGGATGGTATCTTGGATGGCGGTGTATGATGCTTGCATTCGTAATGGCGGTATTTAGCGCAGGAATCTATGTAGTATGGATTCTGGTGCAAAAAAAAGTTGGATATAAAACATCATTTCCATTTGGGCCATTCTTATGCCTTGGTATGGCTACAGCTTATTTTTTGAGAATGTGAAAAAGGAAGGACTTTCTTTGGGAAATATTGTAATTGGCTGATAAGTCTGCTACAATGAAGTAGTGATTGATAATATCAAATATATGGGGTTTTCAGTGCCAGACAGATGTTCATCTGTAGGGGTAAAAGGGAATCAGGTGCAAGTCCTGAGCGATCCGGTCACTGTAAGCAAGGAGTAAGGCTGTGATATGCCATTGCATATATTTTATATGTGAGAAGGTGCAGCCGAGCGTTGATATGTAAGTCAGGAAACCTGCTGAAAATGTTGGTGAATAGCTTCCGAAGAAAGTGTTTTCATGTAATAAAGATAAAGTTGTGGGAATATGTTTTTCACAGCTCTTGAAGAATGTCTGCTTTCGGAATGATAGCAGGCTTTTTCTTTGCAATACCAACAAGGGGCCACTTCCCCAGAAGGCCGAAAATAATCAAAAGGAGAGGATTTAAGTGAAAAGTAACACGAAAAAATTTCTTGCCCTTCTTCTGGCTGTGGCTATGGCAGTAATGCCTGTAACTTCGCTTCGAGCAGAAGAGTCCAATGTACAAGGACAGGAAAATGCAGAGAATGAACAGCAAGAAGAAGTGGCAGAAGGAGAAGAAGATGGACAGGGAAATACTTCTGAAGCTTTGCAGACTGTAGAGGTGCCTAAAGTTGAAGAAAGTGCAGAAAATGGACAGACATCGGAAAATGAAACAGTACAGCAGCCGATGGAATCTCAATCTTCCAATTCCCAGGGAAATGTGGAAGATGACACGGAAGAATTCAAGGTCGTTAAGTCAGAAGCAAAGGAAAATTGTGAGAAGGTCAGTATTTCCGTTTTTACAGCGAAGCTGACTTATAATAAGATCTATATTGGAAATAAAGAAGACACAGTAAAAGAACCAGTGATTGAAGGTCAGAAAAATGACCTGGGCGGTTATACATTTACTTTTGATGTAGAAAAAGAACAGCTTGGACAAAAGATATTGATTGTGCCTTATTATGCAGAAAAAAATGAATGGTATGTAGAAAAAGATGTACGTCTGGAGATTCCTGAAGAGGTAGAAGCAGAAAATATAGATTCGGATGCAGAAGAAGGCACATTTGAATCTGCGAAAATGACAAGGCAACTTCCAATGTTATTGGAAGCAGAAGCATCAGAAGAAACGTCCAAGACAGTGGAGCTTATTAGCGGTGCGGAATATAGTACGACTGTTGAAAGCAGCAGCTCTATGTTTAACATTGTGTCTTGTAAAATGACAAGTGAGAATGGTAAGGTGTGGGCTGACATTACACTCAGTGGAACCTCTTATACAAAACTTTTTATTGGAACAAAAGAAGAAGCGGCAGGTGCAGAAGAGCCACAATATATAGGTTATACAGAAAATGCAGAGGGGCAATATGTATTTAGAATTCCAGTGAGTAAATTGGATGAACCGTTAAAGGTGGCGGCATATTCCAAAAAGAGTTGTGACTGGTTTGACCGTGAATTGACATTCAGTTCGGAAAATCTAAAGATTGAAAAAATACCCGATGGAATATACGAGAATGTTGCTGTGGAATCCAGCAGTACGATGTTTAATGTTGTAGATTGCACATTATTTAATGAAAATGGCACTATGCAGGCCGCAATTACATTAAGTGGAACTGGATATACAAAGCTTTACGTGGGAACTGCAGAGGAAGCAGAGCAGGTAACAGACTATATAGATTATGCGGTAGATGCAGATGGGAAATATGTATTCACAATTCCTGTATCAGGGTTAAATACAGAAATAAAGATAGCAGCATTTTCTGAAAAGAGCCAAAAATGGTTTGATCGTATTCTGGTATTTAATCCGGAAGTAAATAATCTGAAAACGTTACCGGATGGAACATATGATGATATAATCGTGACTTCAAGTAATAAAATGTTTAAAGTCATTGCTTGTACCTTAAGTAGTGAAAATGGTTCAATGCAAGCTGCAATTACATTAAGCGGAACTGGATATACAAAGCTTTATATGGGAAGTGCAGAAGAAGCACAGACTGCAGAAAATTATATAGAATATACAGAGGGTGCAGATGGAAGATATGTATTCACAATTCCCGTATCGGGGTTAAATACAGATATAGAGATAGCGGCACTGGGTTCAAAATGGTATGATCGTACTTTGGTTTTTTCATGGGGAACAAGCAGTATACCTTGTGGCGTACAAGAAGAAAGTACAGATAATCCAGAAAATCCGGGCGGAAGTACTGGAAATACTGGCAACACTGGTAATTCAGGTTCCAGCGGCAGCACCGGTTCTTCCGGCAGTCAGAATAATAGCAATCCAGATTCCGAATCCAAGTATGAGTCTGACTTAAGCGGTTCGACTGGAAAAGTGAACAATACCACCAAGTTAAAAGACGGCGTCTATACACCAGACAGCTTCACATGGTCGGGTGGAACCGGACGTGTAAGCATTTCTTGTACAAAGATTACAATAACGAACGGTCAGGCATATGCGACAATCGTATTCAGCAGTCCGAACTACAGTTATGTAAAGGCTAACGGCAATAAATACTATGCTACAGTTGTGGGCGGAACTTCTGTTTTTACGATTCCGGTTGAGTTGAATAAAAATAACCAGATTATTGGTATGACAACGGCGATGTCAACGGCACATGAAGTTGCTTACAATATCTTTATATATCTTGCAGCAGCAGGAGAAGCAGACGACAAAACAGTTATTGGAAGCGGTATGGGAAGCAGCAAGAAACTGGACGAAGAGGCACCGGATATTCTTGGTTTAGAATACGAAGATGAAGTGACTTTGGATTATGCTGAGTACTTTAAGATCTATAAATATGAACAGGGCATTACGCTTCTTGAGATTGATCTGGTATCAGGTACGGTAAGAGAAGATGCAGAGGACGAAGAGACAGAGAAAGATTCTAAGAAGAAGGTTGAGTCAGAAGACGAGACAGAGAATGTAGAAGATGATGATTCGGCAGAAACTTCGGAGGAAACGGCTTTGGATGTTCAGACACAGGAAGAGATCGTAGCAGAGCTTTATAAAGAAAATGTTGTGAAATATCTGATCGTTCCGGAAGGTGTAGAGATTCCGGCCGGACTTGATAAAGAAGTTGTTGTGATCCAACAGCCGGTTGATAAGACCTATGCGGCTTCCGATGATATTCTGGAACAGTTGGAACAGATGGATATGCTGGATCAGGTGGCAGCAGTTGCCTGTGAGGAAGATGACTGTAAGATTGATGCGATAGCAGATAAGATGGAGAAGGAAGAAATATCCTTTGCAGGTACATATGAGGAACCGGACTTTAAGAAATTAATCAGCAGTAAATGTAATCTTGCCCTTCTTCCGGCTGACATTCTTCCGCAGGAAGATGAGAAAGAAGACCTGACAGTAGAAGAACAGGAAGAGCGTTTCTTTGAACAGGCAGAGAAATATGCGCTTCTTGATATCCCGGTGGTTATAGATTGTTCTGCAGATGAAGAAGAAGAGCTGGCACAGAAGGAATGGGTAAAGGTTTATGGAGCCATTTTCGGGTGTGAAGAGAAAGCAGAAGAGCTTTTTCATGCGGCTGTAGCAGCAAAAAAATAATACGGTAGAGACAGGGACGGCGTAACGGCCGTCTCTGTTAATGGAGATGGTGAAATGAAAAAAAACAGGAAGAAAATAATCAGTCTGCTTTTGGTTTTGCTGATGGTGATGGAAGGAATTATTGGATGTGCTTCTGAAAGTAAAGAGACACCTGATGATGCAGGGCAATCAGAAGAGACGATACAGACAGAGCAGAAAGAGGAAAGTAAAAAGGCTTTGGAGATTCCCGGGCTTACTTATGAACGGACACTGGAACTTGATTATGCAGAGGGCTTCGATGTATATTATTACAATGATGGCTATGAAGTGATTGAAGTTTATGACAGTGCAACGTATCTGCTTGTACCGGAAGATGGAGAAGTTCCGGAAGGAATAGATGAAGATATTGTTATATTACAGAAACCTTTGGATAAGATATATTTGGCGGCAACCTCCGCAATGGCTTTGTTTGATGCGATTGATGCATTGGGATCAATCAGACTCAGCGGAACAGATGTTTCAGGGTGGTATATTGATCATGCGGTCGCTGCAATGGAGGCAGGTGATATCCTGTTTGCAGGCAAATACAGTGAGCCGGATTATGAGCTTATGATTGACGAAGGATGTAATCTTGCGATTGAATCTACCATGATTCAGCATTCGCCAAAAGTAAAAGAGATGATTGAAGATCTTGGCATTCCGGTATTTGTTGACCGCTCCAGCTATGAGATACATCCTCTTGGAAGAACAGAATGGATCAAGTTGTATGGGGCGATGGTAGATAAAGATGATGAAGCAGAAGCCTTTTTTGAAGAACAGACAAAGGTCATTGAAGAATTAAAGGATTTTAAGAATACAGAAAAAACGGTAGCATTTTTCTATGTGAAGTCGGATGGCTCTGTTGTTGTACGTAAAACGGAAGATTATATTCCGACGATGATAGAGATTGCCGGCGGACGTTATATTTTTGATGATCTGGAAAATACAGAGAATAACAGTGCGGCTGTGAATCTTACGATGGAAGAATTTTACGCGACCGCTGTAGAGGCGGATTATCTGATCTATAATTCATCGATTGACAGCCCGATTGCGAGCATCGATGATCTGTTGGCAAAAAGTGAATTATTTGCAGATTTTAAGGCGGTCAAGGATGGAAATGTGTGGTGTACCGGAAAGTATCTGTATCAGGCAACCGATATCGTTGGGAATCTGATCATGGATATTCATCTGATGCTGACGGATCAGGGTGAGGATGGTATGACATTCTTATATAAAGTGCAATAAGCATAGAAGACGGATATATGAAAGAATTTGGTGAGGAAATGATGCAGAAGAAGGTTAGTACTGCACAGGAAACGGGAAGCTTTCACAGTGAGAATTTTAGAAGACGGACCAGATATTCGATGGTTTTCATTGTTCTGGCAATAGCATTTTGCGTAATTACAGTATTGAATATTAATACAGGGAATGTAAGAATCTCTGTACCAACGATTCTCGATATACTATTCCAGCATGGCGGAAATGATGTGGAATACAGTATCATATGGAAGATCAGGCTGCCAAGAATCCTTATGGCTGCTATATTAGGCGGGGCGCTGTCTTTGTCAGGATTTTTACTGCAGACATTTTTTGCGAATCCGATTGCCGGACCATATGTGCTGGGAATCTCTTCCGGGGCAAAGATGGTTGTTGCGCTGACGATGATCATATTTTTGGAATATATGGGATCATTTTCTTCCTATACTTTGATTTTCGCGGCGTTCATCGGATCGCTGATTTCCACGGGATTTATCCTTATGCTGTCAAGAAAGATCCACCATATGGCATCTCTGTTGGTGGGAGGTATTATGATTGGTTACATCTGCTCGGCAGTGACGGATTTTGTCGTAACTTTTGCGGAAGATTCGGATATTGTGAATCTGCATGGCTGGTCTCAGGGAAGTTTTTCAGGTATGAGCTGGAGTAATGTAAAGGTTGCAACGATTGTCGTTGGTATCACACTGGTATTTACTTTCTGTTTGTCAAAGCCGATCGGTGCGTATCAGTTGGGAGAGGCTTATGCACAGAGTATGGGAGTGAATATCAAGGTGTTCCGTGTGGTGCTGATTCTCCTTTCCAGTGTGTTTTCTGCATGCGTCACAGCATTTGCCGGACCAATTTCTTTCGTAGGAATCGCGGTTCCTTATCTGGTTAGAAAATCTTTGAATACGTCCAGACCGCTTGTGGTGATCCCGGCGACGTTTCTGGGCGGGGCGGTGTTCTGTATGTTGTGTGATCTGATTGCACGTATGGCATTTGCACCAATGGAACTGAATATCAGTACGGTGACTTCTGTACTGGGGGCTCCGATTGTGATTATTATGATGTTGAAGCGGGAGAAAGGAAGATAGATATGGCTGATTATTATTTTCAAATGCAGAATACGACGGTCGGCTATAATGGAAAGCCGCTGATCCATGATATTAATATTGGAATAGATCAGGGAGAGATCGTGACACTAATCGGGCCCAACGGCTCTGGAAAATCGACGATTCTTAAGAGTATTACACGCCAGCTGAAACTGATCGGCGGGAAAGTTTTTTTTGATAACAGTTTCCTCCAGACATTATCATATAAGGAATTATCCACTCGTATGGCCGTAGTGCTGACGGAACGTATGAAGCCGGAACTTATGACGTGCCATGATATTGTTGCGACCGGCCGGTATCCATATACGGGCCGACTTGGTATACTGTCCAGGGAGGACGAAGAAAAGGTAGATAAAGCGATGGAAGCTGTCCATGCCCAGGAACTGGGATGCCGTGATTTCAATGCAATCAGTGATGGACAGCGTCAGAGAATCCTTCTGGCACGCGCTATCTGTCAGGAACCGGATATTATTATATTGGATGAGCCGACTTCGTTTTTAGATGTACGTCATAAACTGGAGCTTCTTGCGATTCTTCGCAGAATGGCGAAAGAGAATGGAATTACAGTGATCATGTCTTTGCATGAGATTGATCTGGCCCAGAAGATATCGGATAAGATCATATGCGTGAAGGGTGAGACAATCTCCCATTATGGAATTCCTGAGGAAGTATTTCAGGAAGATATCATCCGGGAATTGTATGAGATAGATAACGGTTTCTTTGACCCGACGCTAGGAAGTATTGAATTGCCGCGTCCTACAGGAGATCCGGAAGTGTTTGTAATCTCTGGATGTGGAAGCGGAATCCCGGTTTATCGTCAGCTTCAAAAAGAGAATACACCTTTTATAGCGGGAATCCTGTATACGAACGATATGGATTATCAGCTTGCAAGATTACTGGCATCACAGGTCATTGTAGAAAAGCCGTTTTTTGAGATTACTGATGGGACCTATAAGGAAGCGGTGCGGGCGATGGAGAGATGTAGGAGAGTCATCAATGCAGGAATAGAGATTGGCCCGTGTAACCGGCGAATCGAAGATCTTGTCAGAGAGGCAGAGCGAATGGGGAAAATGTAGGAAGGGAATGATTAAAGGGTATGCATTCAAATCGAAAAAAGCGAAAATCAGAAATGTCAGCCTTGGAGGTATCTCTTGCAGGGAACTGTCTGTTCGTTATCCTTGAATTGATTATGGCGATATATACATGTTCTCAGGCAGTGTTATTAGATGCTGTTTATGATGGCGTGGAACTATCAATGATCTTTGTGTCAATGTCATTGCTTCCACTTTTGTATAAGCCATCTAATGAGAAACGGCCTTTTGGGTATCTTCAGGTAGAGTCGTTGTTTGTAATGATAAAAGGAATTGTTATGACAGCGGTTACGTTTGGCCTGATTGTCAACAATTTTCAGCTTATGCTGCATGGAGGCCGCCATGTGGACTTTTCAGTGATAGCTTATTTTGAATTGTCTTCGACAATCCTAAGTGTTATTTTTATCGTTATTCTAAGCAAATTGAATAAGAATCTGGATTCTCCAATCGTAACGGTCGAGATTCAGGAATGGAAGGTCGATACGATTGCATCAATGGGAATGACAGTGGCTTTCTTTTTGCCGGTCATTATTACATCAAATTGGTTTCAGCCGTTTACCCCATATCTGGATCAGATTATTGCAATTATTCTATCTGTTTTTATGTTGCCTACGCCGATGAAGAGTGTGGTTGTTGGTCTGCGGGATTTGTTCTTGCTCCCGCCGGAGGAAGAAACTGTACAGCAAATTAAAGATATTATCGTTCCAATCTTAGATGCGTACGGATATGACAAGCTTTATTTTGATATTGTAAGAACTGGGCGTAAGCTGTGGATCAGTGTTTATATTACATTTGACAAGGATGAAGTGTCTATCTCTAGATTTAAGATTGTACAGGATTTTATTATCCGTGCTTTGGCAAAACATTATCAGGATTTTTACTTTGAATTGTTGCCGAATATTGAGTACAATGGAAATACAGAAGTAATAGAATAAATTGTTTTTTGAATAGTTATTAATTTATATATAAATATGTTGTGAACCGATTCATAAGATGATACAATTGTGACGAAATAAGTGTTACATATTATAACGTTTTGTAACAATTGGAGGTTATTATGAACGATTATATCATTTGTATGGATGCTTCCGGTGATATTATTGCGGAAGCGGCCAGAGAAAATAACGTAGCATTTGTCCCGATGGAATATTCCCTGGGGGATGAGATGCGTACATCACAAGGCTGCGAAGAAGAAGAAGTGTTGAAGAAATTTTATGATGGACAACGCGGTGGTGATATGACAAAGACTTCGCAGATCTCACCGTTTATGTACGAGAAGTATTTTAAAAAGTTCTTAGAAGACGGAAAGTCAGTCTTGTATTTCTGTCTGTCGAGCGGGCTTTCTTCCACTTATAACAGTGCTATGCTTGCAGCTGGGAATTTGAAAGAGGAGTATCCGAATCAGGAAGTTCTTCCAGTAGATACATTAGCGGCAACAGGCGGAATTGGGATTCTGGTTGAGAAGGCAATAGAAAACCAGAAAAAAGGAATGGATATTCATGAGAACTACGATGCAATCAATGCGGTGATTCCAAAGCTTCGCCATTATTTTATGGTTCAGGATCTGATGTATCTTAAGCGAGGGGGACGTGTCAGTGCAGCGACTGCAATCGTTGGGTCTGCACTCAATATTAAGCCGATGCTTGAAATCGATAAAAATGGTAAATTGATAACCGTGGATAAAAAACGTGGTAATAAAGCTGCCATCACATCTTTGTATAAGTTTTTTGTTGAAAACTATGATCCAGAGCAAGGAAGTATCATATATGTCTGTGATGCTGATGCACCTGAATTAGCAGAGGAATTAACGCATAAAGTGCAAGATTCTCATTCTGATGTCATAGTGAGACGAACAATGTTGTCACCGATTATCGGGGCACATACAGGCCCGGGAATGTTATCCATGATTCTTGTAGGAAAATAAATAATAGGGAAATGAATATTAAATATTATGAAAAAAGATGCTCGATTGAATCCTTTCAGGATTCGTCGGAGCATCTTTTTACTTTGATATCTGAATTATAATTTGCCGCAGTATTTCAGACAGTCTTCTTCAAAATTCTGCATCTGAGTATCCAAAGAGGCGAAAGAGGCATCAGATAGATTCTCTGTAACTGTCTGCATATCTTTTTCAATCTTTTCTGGATTATAGGGAATCTCCAGAGCAAAATCGCTGAATGCACGAATCTTCTGGAAATACATATTTGTCTCCGGCTCTTCGTGATTGCTTCGGCACATCTGATACATAGAAACACAGTCGGTTGCCTCTATATCTGTACATTTTTTGCAGATCCATTTCCCAAGATAATAATAAGTGCCATTGATATCATAGATAAATCCGGGGTATTTTAATAAACGTTCTGATAACATAGGAATCCCTCCATTTCTTACTCTTTAACAGTAACAAATCTGTCCTCAAAAAGCAAGGAAACAAAAGAATTTGTTGCAATATACCCGATAGGGGTATATAATGATGGATGTAAAGGAGATGAATGTAATATGGAGGAACAAAAGCAATGTTGCTCTCACAGAACCAAAGAGAGATCAGATAAAGAGTATAAAGACCTGATTCATCGGTTAAATCGTGTCGAGGGACAGGTCCGTGGTATAAAAAGAATGGTTGAGGAAGATGCTTATTGTACGGACATTCTAATACAGGTATCCGCAGTCAATGCTGCACTGAACAGTTTTAATAAAGTGCTGCTTGCCAATCATATCCGGACCTGTGTTGCGGAAGATATTCGTGCAGGTAAGGAGGAGACAATCGATGAACTTGTAGCTACCTTACAGAAACTAATGAAGTAATACGAAGTAATTAAAGGAGACCAAGGAAATGAAACAGTATACTGTGACAGGAATGAGTTGCGCGGCTTGTAGTGCGCGCGTTGAAAAGGCGGTTTCACAAGTCCCTGGGGTGACTTCCTGTTCGGTCAGCCTGTTGACCAATTCAATGGGAGTGGAGGGGACTGCCTTGCCGGCTGCTGTCATCGCTGCTGTGGAAGAAGCCGGGTATGGAGCTTCTGAAAAAGGAGCAGGCGGATCAAAGGAACAGTCTTCATCAGGCATGGCGGATGAGGAACTTCTCATAGACAAGGAAACCCCGATATTAAAGAAGCGATTGATCGCATCATTATGTTTTCTGATTCCTCTAATGTATGTTTCCATGGGACATATGATGTGGAACTGGCCGCTTCCGGCTTTTATGGAAGGAAATCATGTGGCGATGGGGTTGATTCAACTCCTGCTTACAACTACGATTATGATTATCAATCAGAAGTTTTTTATCAGCGGATTTCGAAGTCTGTGGCATAAAGCGCCGAATATGGACACACTGGTAGCGTTAGGAGCAAGCGCTTCTTACATCTACAGTACCTATGCATTATTTGCCATGACAGATGCCCAGATGCGAATGGACATGGAGGCTGTCATGTCTTATATGCATGAATTTTATTTTGAATCGGCAGCAATGATATTGACATTAATTACTGTGGGAAAGATGCTGGAGGCCCATTCCAAAGGGAAGACGACGGATGCTCTTAGGAGTCTGATGAAGCTGGCGCCAAAGACAGCAGTGGTAATCCGGGAAGGAATCGAACAGAGTGTGGCGATTGAGCAGGTGAGGAAAGGGGATCTCTTTGTAGTCCGGCCGGGAGAAAATATTCCGGTGGATGGAATTGTCATAGAAGGAAGCAGTGCGGTCAACGAGTCGGCTTTGACAGGAGAAAGTATTCCGGTGGATAAATCTTCTGGCGATTCGGTATCTGCCGCCACATTGAATCAGTCTGGATTCTTAAAATGTGAGGCTTCGAGGGTTGGAGAGGATACTACTTTATCGCAGATTATTCAGATGGTCAGTGATGCTGCGGCTACAAAGGCCCCGATTGCCAAAGTGGCGGACAGAGTATCGGGTGTGTTTGTTCCGGCAGTTATCTCAATTGCTGTTGTTACCATTGTGATCTGGTTACTTGCCGGGCAGAGTATTGGATTTGCACTGGCAAGAGGGATCTCTGTTCTGGTCATCAGCTGTCCATGTGCATTGGGGCTTGCGACACCGGTTGCAATCATGGTCGGAAATGGAATGGGTGCCAGAAATGGGATTATGTTTAAGACGGCAGTTTCGCTGGAGGAGACTGGAAAGATGCAGATTGTGGCCTTGGATAAGACTGGAACTATTACCAGTGGAGAGCCGAAAGTTACGGACATTATTCCAGTAGACATATTAGAAGAAGATCTGCTTCGAATGGCATATGCATTAGAAAGAAAAAGTGAACATCCACTGGCAAAAGCCATTCTTGCGTTGGCAGAAGAAAGGCATCTTACAGAGAAGGAAGTTACAGAATTTCAAGCGGTGCCGGGAAATGGACTGTCAGGAAAACTGGGAGAGGATGTATTGTGTGGCGGTAATCTGGAGTATATTTGTGCAAATGGAACGGTACCGGAGAAGTTACAGCGCCAGGCAGAGGTATTGTCACAAGAAGGAAAGACGCCTTTGTTCTTCAGTCAAAATGGTCAGCTTGTGGGAATCATTGCGGTAGCTGATGTAATCAAGGAAGACAGCCCTCAGGCAGTAAAAGAATTACAGAACATGGGGATTCATGTAGTTATGTTGACGGGAGATAACGAAAGGACTGCACAGGCGATTGGAAAGCAGGCTGGTGTGGATGAAGTGATTGCCGGTGTCCTTCCGGAAGGAAAAGAACGCGTGATACGCAAGCTGAAGAAAAAAGGCAAGGTTGCTATGGTTGGTGATGGAATCAACGATGCACCTGCACTGACACGGGCGGATATCGGAATTGCCATTGGGGCAGGAACGGATATAGCCATTGATGCCGCAGATGTAGTATTGATGAAGAGCAGGTTAAGTGATGTGCCGGCAGCAATCCGTTTAAGCAGGGCAACTCTTCACAATATTCATGAGAATCTGTTCTGGGCATTTTTCTACAATGTGATTGGGATTCCGCTGGCAGCCGGTGTGTGGTATCCGCTGTTCGGGTTAAAATTGAATCCAATGTTCGGCGCAGCAGCAATGAGTCTGTCGAGTTTCTGTGTGGTGACCAATGCACTGCGGCTGAATTGGTATGATATGCATGATGCAAAAAAAGATAAAAAAAGAAAATCAAAAAAGAGACAGGAGGAAATTATAATGGAAAAGACAATGAAAATCGAAGGAATGATGTGTGGACACTGTGAGGCAAGGGTGAAGAAGTGTCTGGAGGCTCTGCCTGAGGTGGCTGAAGCAGCAGTAAGTCATGAAGCAGGTACTGCTGTGGTAACATTAAATGCCGAACTGGCCGATGATGTGTTAAAGAAGACGGTAGAAGATCAGGATTATAAAGTTCTGGGAATTGAATAAGCATCAGAGCAGTAGATTACAGACAGGGCAGGATTCCAACTTTCGGATATCCTGCCCTTAATTGTGCGTTCACGTTGTCTGTGCTCATTAAGTACTTATTATGAGAAAAGAGTCAGACAGACACCTGGCAAAACGGAATTCCACAGTGATATTAAAGGATTTTCTGTGTATTCTGTTTGATCTTTTCCGTAAAATATGCGTATTGGATAAGTTCTTCATCGGTAAAATCTGTAAATCGTGCTTGATCATAGTTATTCTGTACGGCTGCGAGTTCATTTAGAATCGGTGTGGCAGCAGGAAGAAACAGGATATTTAACTGCTTTTGGCTTCGTTTATTCTCAATCTTTATGAATCCTTTAGAAGTAAGTTTTTGAAGCAGCATATTTAGATTCCTAGTAGTGATATTTACAAAATCTGCAAGTTCCCGGCGGTTACTGCTCTGGTGTGGCTGATTCAAAAAGAGAAGCAGGCGTGTTTCGTCCAGAGTCAGATCATTTTTGTGGGCGACAGGTTCCAGATAATAATCCAGAAGCTTGCGATTGCGATATTCATCCATAAGAAATCCCTCTCCGCAAAGAGCAGCTTCGGAGATGCGGCTGCGCTCTTCGCCAAGCTTTTGAGAATTGGGCATAATAGAAGGCGGCACGGCTCCATCTTTGGCAGCATCGATCAGAAAATGATAGACCTGCAGGCGGTTTTTCTCGTAGTCTTCCTCATCTAATACATGCTTATAGAAATTATTATAATACTCAAATACCATAAGCTTCATTTTAATTGTTTTCGTAATATTCATGCCCTGACTTGCCAGCGAACCCTTTGTCTTTACATAATAATAGATCGGTACCTGAAGAGCATAAAAAACATCGGCGTGTCGGATATATTCCAGATTAAACATAAAGTCCTCACACCAGCTGATATCAGGGTTCATGCGAAGGTGATATTTTTCCACAATATCACGGCGGAACAACTTATTCCACAGTACACCATAATAGAAATCAGCCGGATTCTCCATCATATGTGTGGCAAATTCCTCCTGAGTCAGAACACAGTCATCCTCAATATCCCCCTTGTGAGAGACACGCTCCCCAATGACACGATAAAAATCAGAGATAACCATGTCACAATGATAATACTCGGCAGTCTGCACCAAAAGATCCGTCGCATTCGGCGTAATCCAGTCATCACTATCCAAGAATTGGAGATAAGTTCCCCTTGCATGATCCAAAGCCATATTTCTGGAATCAGAGACCCCACTGTTCTCCTTGTGAATAACATGGACACGAGAGTCCAAAGAAGCATATCGATCACAGATGGCACCAGAAGAATCCAAACTGCCATCATCCACAAGCAAAAGCTCAAAATCAGTGTACTCCTGATGAAGAATACTGTCGACACAGCGCGAAAGCGTATTTTCAGCATTATATACAGGAACAATAATACTCACGGTAGGATTCATAGTGAAAAACACCCCTTTTAAAAATCATTTACTATATTTTACACTAAAATGGGGACGTAGTAAAATTAAAAAATACTACGTCCCCATTTGAAAAATGCCCTGTACCTTTTTGAAATATTTTAAGCCATAATCTAGAGAATGTGTTATGATTATTGTATTTAGAATTGGGATTTTTATTGAATATGTGAAGTGGAGGATATATGATGAGTAAGCAGATATTGTTGATTAATGATCTGGCTGGTTATGGGAAGGTTGCGTTATCGGCAATGATACCGGTATTGTCGCATATGGGGCATCAGATTTATAATCTTCCTACAGCGTTGGTTTCGAACACGTTGGATTATGGGAAATTTGATATTTTGGAAACGACGGATTATATGAAGAATACGATTAGTGTGTGGGATGATTTGGGGTTCCAGTTTGACGCGATTGCGACGGGCTTTATTGTTTCGGAAGTTCAGGCGAAGATGATTGCTGACTATTGTCGAAAGAAGTCTGAGAATGGGACGTTGATATTTGTAGATCCGATTATGGGAGATGAAGGGGAACTGTATAATGGTGTATCACAGGAGACAATTTCGCATATGCGAGAGCTGGTAAAGGTTGCGGATTATATTGTGCCGAATTATACGGAAGCGGTTTATCTGGCCAAAATGCAATATCATTCACAGGATTTGACAAAGGAAGAAGCGGATGAATTGGTCGAGAGATTGCGGATAATGGGTGCAAAATCTGTGATTATAACGAGTGCGCGTTTGGATGGAAAGGATGTGGTCATTGGGTATGACCATGAACTGGATGAAAAATTTGTTCTTCCATTTGACATTATTCCGATAAGATTTCCGGGAACAGGAGATATATTTTCATCTATTTTGATAGGGAAAGTACTTTCGGGAAATAGGCTTGTGGACAGTACAAGAAATGCCATGGATGCGGTAAGGGAATTGATAAAAAGAAATCAGGATAATGCTGATAAATATAAGGGAATCCCTGTGGAAAATTATCTGGAGGTGCTTGATTGATGAGGCGACCGAAAATAAAGATCACATTGATAGACCGAAAAGGACCGAAAGGATGCCACAGAGGTCATGAGATTGGGGAAAGTTTCGATTTTGATACGGAACGGGGCAATTTATGCCCGATGGCTATGCATGTGGCGTTTCCATATATTGATATTCTCAGATATGGGGGCGAGATCCCGGGGCAGGAAAAAGGAACTGCAGTATTTGCATGTCCAGATGTGGATACACTGAATGTATTTAAAATAGAAAGAATAGAGGAAGATTAAAAAATTATTTTTGTGGAATAACAAATAAATAAAAGGAGATGCAGAATTATGAATTATTATGAAAGAGCAAAGGAATTAAAAGAAGAAACGATTGAGAATCGGCGTTACTTTCATGAAAATGCGGAAGTAGGACTGGATATGCCAAAAGCAAAGGCATATGTCATGGAAAAACTTAGAGAATATGGCTTGGAGCCGAAGGAATGTGGTCATGGGGTGACGGCCACATTGGGAAAAGGTGGGAAAGTTCTTCTGCTCCGTGCAGACATGGATGCATTGCCGATGCCGGAGGAAAGCGGCCTTTCATTTGCATGTAACACAGGGAAAGTACATGCATGTGGGCATGATTTTCATGCAGCAATGCTTCTTACAGCGGCAAAAATGCTGAAGGAAAATGAATCTGAACTAAAAGGTACGGTTAAGTTCATGTTCCAGCCGGCTGAGGAGACATTTGAAGGAAGTAAAGACATGATTGAACATGGAATCTTAGACAACCCTTCGGTGGATGCGGCTCTTGCCTATCATGTATCACCAGGAAAGATGCCGGTTGGGATATTCATGTATAACAGCACAGGAACCATGATGTATTCTGTAGATGGATTTAAGATAACGATCCATGGAAAAGGTGCACACGGTGCATATCCACAGAATTCAATTGACCCGATTAATATCGGTGTGCATGTCTATCTTGCTTTGGAAGCTCTGATGGCAAGAGAGGCGGATCCGTCCAAATCCTGTGTCATGACGATCGGAAATTTTGAGGCAGGAACAGCTGCTAATATCATTCCAGATACAGCAATCCTTCAGGGAACTATCCGTACAAATGATCCGGATGCCAGAGAATTGCTGGTACGAAGAATGAAAGAAGTCACGGTAAAAACGGCAGAAGTATACAGTGGAACCGCCGAGATTGAGATGATCTCCGAAGTTGCACCACTGATCTGTGATTCACAATTTACAGAAGAAATCGTTGAATATATGAAAGAATTAGAGATTCCAAGCTTGACGCCATATCCGAATATATCCGCAAGTGCGTCCGAAGATTTCGCATCCATTGCAGAAAAAGTACCAAGTGCATTCATGTATCTTTCCGCAGGATATCTGGATGAAAGAGGAGAAAGCCCTGCTCATAATCCAAAGGTACAGTTCAATGAAGATGTGTGCCCGATCGGCGCCGCCTGTATGGCACATTGTGCAACAAGATGGTTAGGGAAGTAAAATGGTAAAAAGGGGACGTAGTATTTTTGCAAAATACTACGTCCCCTTTTTACTTTTGCCCTGTACCTTTTTGTCAAATAGAAAGATTTTTATGGCTAAAGACACGTATTCCCATCAAAAATGCCAGGATTCCGATTATATATAATATTCCGCATCCTACCCAGGCCTTGGAGGCGGATTGTGCCAGTCCGTCGGTGTCGAATAAGGTCAGTGGTGTGACATATTTTAGATTTTCGAATTTGTCTCCTACCTGAGAGATCATCTGGATCAGGATGGAGTAGATAACGATTCCTGCGCTGGCTCCGGTACAGTATTTGCTTTCGTTGAAGAAGCAGGAGAAGAAAAAGCAGATGCCTCCGAGGAACAGGAACAGCCCGAATAGTCCGATGTTTATGCGTAGAAATGCATGAATTTCCAGTTCTTTTGGGAATAATAATTCACTTTCGATGATGATCAGGCTGGTTACGTATACTGCCATGATCAACAGGCAGAATCCCATGAAGATTGCCTGTGTAATTGCGAGCTGGCTGCGTTTACGTGGTATGGCAAGCAGGTAAGCCATGGAGCCATTGTCTACATATCGGGCAATCAGCCGGTTGGACAAGAGAATGATGAATACACCCGGAAATGCAATGAACAGCATTCCATAGAGGTAATTGGTGACAAACTCTAACAGTGTCGTTCCGGCATCTGCCATTCCAAAAGCAGCGAAGATCTCAGGCATGCTGTCTGCCATGGCCTGGAGACTGTCCCCAAGTTTCGGATCAAACATGGAAACGATCATGCAAGAATACATGGTGAGGATGCCAAGAAAGATAAGAAGCAATATGTAATTGGCTTTGAATTCTTTTCGAAATAGTGTTTTATTGATCATCTGTAGTTCCTCCATAAAAATGCATGAATATTTCTTCTAGGGTCTGAGCCTTGATATCCAGGTCGGTGACAGGATAATTGGCAACTTGTTTAATAAAGTCATCCATGTTTCCTTTTATCTTTACAGAAACAATGCTGCCTTTTTGCGTAGAAGAAGGCATGGATGCAGCACATGCTTTGGCAATCTCAACAGTCGGGAAATGTACTTCTACGATTTTTTGCTTGTTCTGGCGCAAGGCGTCTATATTTTCCACAGCAGCCAGCTTTCCTTCACGGATGATAGCAGCGCGATCACAGGTTCGTTCGACTTCTTCGAAAATGTGGGAAGACAGGAGGATGGTTTTTCCTCTTTCTTTCTCTTCTAGTATCAAGTCTATGAATTCATTTTGCATTAAAGGGTCTAGACCGCTGGTTGGTTCGTCAAGAAGTAGAATATCAGGGTCTTGCATAAATGCACATATGATGCCGATCTTTTGTTTGGTTCCCTTGGACATCTTTTTAATTTTGGCAGAAGGATTCAACTCAAATCGTTCCATTAATTCTGGCGCACGTCCCAGATCTTTCATCCCTTTCATATTTGCGATAAATCGGATGAACTTTATACCGGTCATAGCGTCAATGAATGCGATCTCACCGGGAAGATAGCCGAGTGAATCGGCGATTTTATGTGCATCATGGAAACAATCCATGCCAAGAATCTGTACACTTCCGCTGTCTGGTCTGAGGAATCCCATCAGCTGGCGGATTGTGGTGGTCTTGCCGGCACCGTTAGGCCCCAGGAATCCGAGAACTTCTCCTTTTTTTACTTGGAAACTGATATCGAACACACCACGTCCATTGCCGTAATCTTTCGTGATGTGATCTATTTCGATTATATTTTTCATAGGTATTCCTCCTTGTAAAATAATTTTCGGAACATGGTGACCCATTTGTGGAATTCAGCTTTCAGCTCTGCAACATCCAGTGTTTTTTTCATAACGCGAAGCTCGTGAAGATAACCATCGGTCATCCAGACCAGCATCTTGAAGATGTCGTAAAAATTACAATTATCCTTGAACTTGAAAGTATCTACATGTCCAAGATATTGCTGGAAAATAGCAGCCTGCTGTCCATAATTGAGATCCTGAAGCTTATCTGAGACTTCTTCTTTCTCGGAGTAGAAAGATTTTACTGCAAAATCAAGAACATAAGGATTCTTTTGCAGGATTTCTGCCTTTTTATTGGCGGAATATTCCAGAAGTTCAAAAAAGTCGGTAATTTTTGTAAAATCATTATCAACGACCTGTTGCGTGATTATCTGAGTCAGGTAAGTGAATAGATAAAGATAGAGTTCTTTTTTGTTATGAAAATAGTAAAATAATAAACCTTTGGAGATTCCTGCTTTGGAAGCAATTAAATCCGTGGAAGCATGTTTATAATCATATTTTGCAAATACTTCCGTAGCAGCGTTAATAATCTGCAATTGTTTTTCTTCCGGCAGGGAAAAGAATTTTTCGTTCATAATATGTTTTCCTTATTGTTAGATTTGATTGACCAGATGAGTCATTCCTTACTATCAGAATAATGAATTGACTGAAATTTTCAACCCTCTTTTTAGAAATATCCATATACAATGAAAAATCCATGCACCAAAAAGTGTAGAGGCAATGTAGATTGCGATTCCAGCGTTATTTCCAAGAATCAATGCCAACTTGCAGAACACCTTTTGCGCCATTACGTAATACGGGCTGATATAGAACATATTGATATTGCCGTATGGATGAAAAAGAAGGTTCCATATTGTTGCGATTACGCAGCAGATCAGATAGATACCTGCGCTTTTCAGATAATTTCGTATGGAAATGTTCTTGCCTATTGTGAATCCTGCATAAAGGCCAAGAATAATCAGAAGGATATGCCATGCAAAAGAATGAATGGTCAATGGAGGATAGTGATAATACATTCCGCTTGTATCACAAAAAGCAAAGATGCCTCCCAACATCCCAAAGTCCATTAAGAAAGTAAGAAAAGCATCATATATCTGAGGTGATCTGATCCAGGGCAGTATCAGGCAGATGTACATAGGAATGCTGCATAATTGAAATGGAAAATACCACCAGTTATAATGTCCGTTATTTAATATGTAAGTGAGGCACCATTGTTTCCAGACCTCACTGAAAAGCATAAGAAGGCCGCAATAAAAAAAGATGTTTTTGTGTTTCTGCATATGTTTCTCCCAGAGAAGATTATCGGATTATTATTTATTATACACGGAATTGGATAAATATGCTATAATACGAATGTTGTCTGTCCTGAAACTTCGGACAGAGACAATCTACAAGAAAAGAATGACATAAGATGAGGTGCACGTATGAGACCAAAAAATGCATTTATGCTGATATTAACGGCATTTATATGGGGAACCGCTTTTGTGGCCCAGAGTGTAGGAATGGATTATCTGGGACCATTTACATTTAACGGAGTCCGCAGCCTGATTGGAGGTGTAGCGCTGATTCCATGTATCTGGATTTTGCAAAAATTAAATGATAAGTCAGATCCTGTGACAGAAGAAAGAAACAGGAAAGATCTGCTGATCGGTGGTATTTCCTGTGGAGTACTTTTATTTGCCGCCAGCAGTCTGCAACAGGTGGGTATCCAGTATACAACAGCAGGAAAAGCCGGATTTATCACAGCATTTTATATTGTATTTGTTCCGGTGTTAGGAATCTTTCTTGGAAAAAAGACAGGATGGAAAGTATGGACGGCAGTTATACTTGCGTTGGCTGGATTGTATTTTCTGTGTATTACAGAGAAATTTACAATTGGAAAAGGAGATATTTTCCTCTTTGCATGCGCGCTGGTATTTTCACTTCATATTCTTGTCATTGATTATTTCTCTCCTAAAGTGGAAGGTGTGAAGATGTCTTGCATTCAATTCCTGGTCTGTGGAATCATATCATTGCCTTTTATGTTTTTGCTGGAGATACCGAAAATGGGAGCGATTGTTGATGCCGCATGGCCATTGCTTTATGCTGGAGTCTTGTCTTGTGGTGTGGCATATACGCTGCAGATCATCGGACAAAAGAATGTAAACCCCGCAATTGCATCTCTGATTCTGAGTCTGGAGTCCTGTTTTTCAGTATTGGCCGGGTGGGTGATACTTGGAGAGAAGCTGTCTGTCCGTGAGTCCATCGGATGTATTCTGATGTTTGCTGCAATTATTCTTGCACAGCTGCCGGACAAAAAAGATAAGGAAATGGTGAAAAATGGATAACCATGAATTGATCATGCGTATGATAGAATATGAGACAGATTGTCCCAGACATATTCAGCATTTTATGAAAGTTTATGCTTTTTCCAAAATGATTGGGGAGATGGAGTGCATTTCCCCAGAAGAACAGGAGATTCTTGAGACAGCAGCGATTGTTCATGATATCGGAATCAAAGAAAGCAGGAAAAAATATGGGGACAGTCTGGGAAAACATCAGGAACTGGAAGGCCCGCCAATAGCAAAGAATATGCTGGAACAATTAGGATATCCTGAGAAGATCATTTCCAGAGTATGTTACCTGGTGGGACATCACCATACATATTCCAATATAGACGGGATGGATTATCAGATACTGGTAGAAGCAGACTTTCTGGTAAATCTATATGAAGATCAGGAAAGTAAAGAATCTGCACGTACCGTTATGGAACGATTATTTGTGACCAAAACAGCAAAAAACATCTGCAAAACAATGTTTGCATTATGACAGGAGGTTTTAGAATATGAGATTTGTAATACAAAGGGTGAGTGAAAGTGAAGTCAAGGTGGATGGAAAAGTACTTGGCAAGATAGGGAAAGGCTTTATGGTATTGATCGGCGTAAGTGATTCAGATACAAAAGAAATCGCCGATAAGATGGTAAAAAAGATGCTAGGACTTCGAATCTTCGAAGACGAACAGGGAAAGACCAATCTGTCTTTAGAGGCGGTAGGTGGAGAGTTACTGCTGATCTCTCAGTTCACATTATACGCTAATTGTAAAAAAGGCAATCGCCCAAGCTTTATCGAAGCAGGCGCACCTGACATGGCATCCGATATGTACGAATACATCATCGCAAAATGCAAAGAGCAGGTAAACGTGGTAGAAAGAGGTCAGTTCGGAGCAGATATGAAAGTCAGCCTCGTAAACGACGGTCCATTCACAATCGTTCTTGATTCCGACACACTGTAATAGTTGGGGACGGGGGATTTTTCATTTTCCCCCGTCCCCTATTCTTAATTTATCTAATTATTCTTTTGTTAAATTTCCCATAATAATTCTTAAATAAATATAAAAGTGTTGACATATATATCTATAATGCCTAATATAACCGTTAGATATCTAATTAATTTTAGATTTGTTTTATGAATATATAAGGAGGTGCAGTATGGAAAAATTTGAGGATGCTTCTATTTTTATATTATTGCATCAGGTAGCACATATCAGTCGATATCGGGCGATGAAAGGTATGGAAGCGCTGGGTGTCAAGCCAAATCAGGCTGGAATCTTGTTTGTTCTGTATTGTGAGGGGAAGATGTCTCAACGGCAATTGGCAGAGAAGATTGGAATTACACCGCCTTCTATGACGGTTGCGTTGAGAAAGTTAGAGGACCAGGGGCTGATTTTGAAGAAACCGGACGCAAAAGACCAAAGGGTTATTCAGATTCAGTTATCTGATCGGGGAAGAGAATGTATAGAGGAATTAAAGCATGTACTGACTGGCATGGAAGACATTGTATATCATGGAATTTCTCCGGAAGAGAGGATGCTCCTCCGTCGGCTTCTTATGGAAATGAGGCAGAATCTTCTCGATTCCAGAGAGTTTAAGGGTATGGACATCAAAACGGTCATGGAAAAGACGCGTCCCCCGATGCCGCATGATTGCAGACTTGAATAGAAAATACTAGTTGAAAGGAAAGGTAAGATATGCGCAAATTAATAAAATTCTTAAAACCATATGCAGGTGTTGTTTTCGCTGTGTTGTGTGTATTAGTTGTACAGGCGTACTGTGATCTGTCTTTGCCGACATACACATCTGATATTGTCAATATAGGAATTCAACAAAGTGGTGTTGATGAGAAAGTTCCTTTGACGATTGCAGAAGAGGACTTGAATCATTTGCTTCTGTTCGTGCATTCTGATGATCAGGAGACAGTGAAAAATTCTTATGAAAAGAGTGAGCAGGATTATGATTATGACGGAACTGTACTGGAATTGAAAGAATCGGTAGAAGATAATAATAGGAAAATGGATGATCTGGCAGCAATTCTTGGGAAACCGATGCTTTTGACCGAAGGCTTTGACTCGGGAAGTGACACCACAAAACAGATGGAAGAGCAGATGAAGAGTCAGATGGAAGAGCAGATGCAGCAGGTACCTGATATAAGTCAGATGTCCATCTATGATCTCTTCGGTATGATGGAAGAGGAACAGAGAGATTCGGTCATAGATGAGATAGAGAGTCAGTTGGATTCCATGCCGGACTCTATGGTTGAACAGACGGCAGCAGTGTATATTAAGCATGCTTATGAAAATGTAGGAATTGATACAGATGCTTTAGAGAAGAAGTATATTTTGATTACAGGAGGAAAAATGCTTGCGCTGGCAGCGTTGGGAATGGCAGCAAGTATTATTGTTGGTCTGTTGGCTTCGCTTGTAGGTGCAAAGGTCGGCCGCGGACTTCGAAGAGACGTCTTCCGTAAAGTAGTCGGATTCTCCAACAGTGAGTTTGACAAGTTTTCAACAGCATCTCTGATTACGAGAAGTACGAATGATATTCAGCAGATTCAGATGCTGACAGTTATGATTCTCAGGATGGTCCTGTATGCTCCAATCATGGCGTTTGGAGGCGTCTGGAAAGTGTTTAATACCAACGTTGATATGTCCTGGATTATAGCACTTGCAGTTATCTTGATCTTAATGGTCGTCAGCGTATTGTTCATCGTTGTAATGCCAAAGTTCAGAATTGTGCAGAATATGGTAGACCGGTTGAATCTGGTCAGTCGTGAGATTTTAACAGGCCTTTCAGTCATTCGTGCTTTCAGTACAGAAAAATATGAAGAGCAGCGATTTGATAAAGCGAATAAAGATCTGACCAGAATTAACCTGTTTGTAAATAGAGCCATGACCTTTATGATGCCATTGATGATGCTGATCATGAACTGTATTTCTATATTGATCGTATGGACTGGCGGTCACAGTATCAATGACGGGAACATGCAGGTGGGAGATATGATGGCGTTTATTCAGTACACGATGCAGATTATCATGTCTTTCCTGATGATATGTATGATATCTGTTATGCTGCCGAGAGCGGCTGTCTCTGCAGATCGTGTGGATGAAGTCTTGACCAGTGATGCATCAATTCTGGATCCTGACCAGCCTCAGAGTCTTCCAGAAGATGGAAAGGGAGAGGTTACTTTCGATCATGTGTCATTCCGATATCCTGGAGCGGAAGAAGATGTTCTGCATGATATTTCATTTACCGCGAAGCCAGGACAGACAACTGCGTTTATCGGAAGTACCGGATGTGGGAAATCAACATTGGTAAATCTGATTCCAAGGTTCTATGATGTGACAGAAGGAAAGATTACAATTGACGGGGAAGACATTCGTGATATCACACAGCATGACTTACGTGCGAAGTTGGGATATGTTCCACAGAAAGGAATCCTTTTCTCTGGTGATATTGCTTCCAATATTCTGTATGGAAACTCCGAAGGAACAGAGGATGAGATGAAAGAAGCGGCAGAGATTGCACAGGCAACCGAGTTTATCGATACGAAGAAAAAGAAGTATCATAGTACGATCTCACAGGGAGGCTCCAATGTATCCGGTGGACAGAAGCAGAGACTATCCATTGCCAGAGCAATTGCGAAACATCCGGATGTCTATATCTTTGATGATAGTTTTTCTGCGTTAGATTATAAAACGGACGTAACCTTACGTGCTGCATTAAAAGAAAAGACGGAAGACAGTACAGTAATGATCGTTGCACAGAGAATCAGTACTATTTTGCATGCGGAACAGATTATTGTATTGGATGATGGAAAGATTGTGGGCAAAGGAACGCATAAAGAGTTATTGAGAAACTGTGACACTTATTATCAGATTGCATCTTCCCAGTTGTCAGAAAAAGAACTGGAAGAAGATATGAAGGAGGTAGGTTAATATGGCAAAAGGCATGGGACATGGACATGGACCTGGCCACGGCAATATGCCGGGTGAAAAGGCCAAGGATTTTAAAGGAACAATGGGAAAATTGATGACCTACCTCGGGCGGTATAAGATTGCATTGCTTTTTGTGATTTTATTTGCCATTGGAAGTACGATATTTAATATTGTAGGTCCAAAGGTTCTTGGAAAAGCGACCACAGAGATTTTTAATGGTCTGGTTGGAAAGATATCCGGCGGAAGTGGAATTGATTTTGACAAGATTGCCAGAATATTGCTGACGTTATTATGTCTGTATATCTGTAGTGCATTATTTTCCTTTATCCAGGGATACATTATGACGGGAGTGTCACAGAAGTTAACTTATCGTTTAAGAAAAGAAATCTCTGAGAAAATCAATCGGCTCCCGATGAATTATTTTGATAAGATGACTCATGGAGAGATATTATCTCGTATTACCAATGATGTAGATACGTTAAGTCAGAGCCTTAACCAAAGTGCAACACAGGTCATTACATCGGTAACGACAATTATAGGTGTACTGGTCATGATGCTTAGCATCAGTCCTCTGATGACTGTGATTGCTATTTTAATCCTGCCGCTTTCCATGGGATTGATTTCTGTAATCGTTAAGCATTCTCAGAAATATTTCATGAGGCAGCAGGAGTATCTGGGACATGTCAATGGACAGGTGGAAGAGGTCTATGGTGGACACAATATTGTGAAGGCATTCAATAAAGAGGATGACGTAATCGCTGCTTTTGATAAGGATAATGATATCCTGTGCCAGTCAGCCTGGAAGTCACAGTTCTTGTCAGGAATGATGATGCCGATCATGCAGTTTGTCGGTAATCTTGGATATGTAGCAGTCGTTATTCTGGGCGGATATCTGGCAATGAAAAATGCCATTGAGGTTGGTGATATTCAGTCATTTATCCAATATGTACGTAACTTCACACAACCAATTCAACAGGTGGCACAGGTAGCAAATATGCTACAGTCAACGGCAGCAGCTTCTGAGCGTGTGTTTGAATTTTTGGAGGAACCAGAAGAAGATCAGACAGTTCCAAATGCTGTATCTGTAGAAGGTCTGGAAGGCCGGGTGGAATTTGACCATGTAAAATTCGGATACAATCCGGATCATACGATCATTAAGGATTTCAGCGCAAAAGTCGAACCGGGACAGAAGATTGCAATTGTGGGACCGACTGGCGCCGGAAAGACAACTATGGTAAAATTATTGATGAGATTCTATGATGTGAACAGTGGCTCTATCAAAGTTGACGGGCACGATATCCGTGATTTTAACAGAAGTGAATTGCGACAGATGTTCGGAATGGTATTGCAGGATACTTGGCTGTTTAAGGGTAGTATTGAAGAGAATATCCGTTATGGGAAGCTGGATGCAACTCATGAAGAAGTGGTAGAAGCAGCCAATGCGGCATATGTACATCGGTTCGTTCAGACGCTGCCGGGTGGCTACAATATGGAATTGAATGAAGAAGCAAGTAATGTGTCTCAGGGACAGAAGCAGCTTTTGACCATTGCGAGGGCAATTCTGGCAGATCCAAAGATCCTGATTCTGGATGAAGCGACCAGTTCTGTAGATACACGTACAGAAGTAAGAATCCAGAAAGCGATGGATAACCTGATGCGTGGAAGAACAAGTTTTATTATTGCACACCGTTTGTCTACGATTCGGGATGCGGATCTGATACTGGTCATGAAGGATGGAGATATCATAGAACAGGGCAATCATGAAGAACTGCTGGCTCAAAATGGTTTCTATGCAGAGCTTTACAATTCGCAGTTTGAGAGAAGTGCCTAAGATAGAAGTGTTTGGTCAGGATAATGGAGGAATGAGAGATGGATCGTCTGGAACAACAATTTGAATTTATACGTGAGATTGACAAAGAGAAATTTATCGGCCGTCAGACCTATCTGTCGGATGGCAGGCGTAAGGAAAATGATGCGGAACATGCATGGCATATGGCAATCATGACGATTCTGCTCAGCGAATATGCCAATGAAGAGATTGATGTGCTTAAGACGGTCACCATGCTTTTGATCCATGATATTGTCGAGATTGATGCCGGCGATACGTATGCTTACGATGAAGAGGCGAAGAAGACACAGAAGGAACGTGAACAGAAAGCGGCAGAACGAATCTTTGGGTTGCTGCCGCCTGATCAGGGTGAAAAATTCAAAAAGATATGGGAAGAATTTGAAGCAAGAGAGACGAAGGAAGCCCGTTTTGCACGAACGATGGATAATCTGCAGCCGGTGATGCTCAACGATGCAACCGATGGAAAAGCCTGGGTAGAGCATGGAGTGCATCTGGAACAGATTATGAAAAGAAACCAGAATACTGCCGAGGGGTCAGAGACTCTCTGGGAATATGCTTATCAGAATTTCATTCTTCCAAATGTAGAGAAGGGACGTATTAAGAGCGAGAATATCCAGGGAGAACAGGAAGTATAAACATCCTGGGATTATTTCATAAACAAGGCGCTGTCAGTCAGGGATATCCTCTCTGTTTTCTGACAGCGCCTTGTTTAGGGTAAGACTTTTTATTTTTGCTATTTCATGGAAAGTCCGGTCAATACTGATTTGACATGATTGATTTCCTGCTGTGAAGCTTTTTGAGCAGGGACATAATAACTTTTTTCTCTTGCTACCTGATAGAGCTTTTCCTGTGACATTTCACACTGATTGCGGATCTGTTTCAGGCATTGCTTTAATTCTTGGTTTTCTGTCTGGGAAATCATTTCTCCATAGCGGACAAGCTCGCCGTTGACGCCAGCCAAAGCGTCACTCACCATTGTCTTTTCATCTAACATCTCTTATTACCTCCTATAAGAATTTCATCAAGTCCTGCTTATTTTTCATGGCAGAATCGGCAGCATCCTGAAAAAGTTTTTTTACTTCAGGGTCTTTTGCCTGAGAAGCATAATCCTGCATTTTGCAGTGACTTGTGTCGTATCCGCCGATCAGGTGGCGCAGGTTCTGTAAATCGAGTACTGATATTTCAGCCATATCTGTTTCCTCCTTTTTCCCTATGGTTTCCTGATTATTGTGTCCTGTGATGAGCGGAAATATACGGAATATCTTTTGCATTTTTTGCTTTTTCCACAAATGTAAGAAATAATTTCTGCATGGGCTGGAAAGAATGATACATACATTCTGGATGCCATTGAACACCAATAATGAAAGAAGAAGTAACAGATTCAATAGCTTCTATAACACCATCGGAAGCGATGGCTGTAATTTTAAGATTTGTGCCAAGAACATGGATGCTCTGATGATGAAAACTATTAACAGAAGCAGAAGTACCAAGAATATTATATAGTATGCTATTTGATGAAATGGTAATCTTATGGCTGGTATCTTCTCGGTTCTCCGATAGCTGCATGTGATTCAGAGAAGAAATCGGGCGCAGAGACAGATCCTGAAAAATGGTTCCGCCAAGTGCAATATTCAGAATCTGCATTCCACGACAGATAGCAAGGATGGGAAGGTGGGACGATAATACATATTTCATCAAAGACAGATGGAAAAGATCTGTCTGTGTGTCTGTTCTGCCTTGCGTTGTCAATAATTCCTCTCCAAAAAGAAGGGGCGTGACATCGTCACCTCCGCAGAATAAGAAACCATCACACATTCTCACGTAATAAGAATAAGATTCTTCTGCCTGTGTGCAAGGGAGGATGACAGGAATACCGCCTGCATCCTGGATGGCTTGAAGATAGGTCTGGGTGACAAACTGGCGGTTATTCGTGTATCCACAAGAAACGACTCCAATAATTGGTTTCATAAGATAATTTCCTTTCAGAATGGGATTCATTTCGGGGCAAATAAGAGTATACTTGTAATATGAAGGTATGAGAAGGAGACAGTAGATATGAAACTTATTGATATGCATTGTGATACTTTATGGAAACTCATAGATCTCGATCAGACCGGTGATTTGATGGATAATCATTGCAGTGTTAACATTCCTTTTATGAAACAGGCCGGAACAAAAGCACAATTTTTTGCCTGCTTTACACATTTTGATGACTATAAAAATATAGGAGGCTATGAAAAAGCGTATGAACATGTACTGGAAATGATCTCTTATCTGAAGAGGCAGTTGGAGGAGTATTCGGATGAGATCGCATTTGCCAGATCTTATGCGGAACTTAGACAGAATGTGGAAAAAAATAAAATATCCGCTGTCCTTACTGTGGAAGAAGGAGGAATTCTAGAAGGGAAGATGGAACGTCTGGAAAAACTTTACAAGGAAGGGATCCGCCTGATAACGATTTTATGGAATTATAATAATTGTATTGGACATCCCAATAGTAAGGACGTAACTTGCATGTGGCAGGGGCTGACGTATTTTGGAAGAGAAGTTGTAGAACGAATGGGAGAACTGGGAATGATTATAGATGTATCCCATGCATCAGACGGAACATTTCGGGATGTTATGGAGCATGCAAAAGGACCGGTCGTGGCTTCCCATTCCAATTGTCGAGAACTCTGTAATCATCCAAGAAATCTGACGGATGAAATGATTCGGGAACTGGCTAATTGCGGTGGCGTAGCCGGATTGAATTTTTACGGACCATTTCTGGGCAATCCCAAAGAGTCCAGAATTAATGAAATGACCGCACATATCTTACATATGATTCGAGTAGGAGGAAGCTCATTTCCAGCAATAGGTACGGATTTTGACGGATTCGACGGTATGGAAGTCCAGGAGATTGCAGATGCTTCTCAAATGGAACGATTGTGGGATGCGTTAAAAAAAGCCGGATTAACAGAACGACAGTTAGATAAGATCTGGGGAGAAAATGTCGAAAGAGTACTTCGAAGAATATAATTAGGGACAGGGTAAATTTAATTTGGGACGGAGGAAAATGAAAAAACCCCCGTCCCAAATTACTATTTTTGATTATTTTTATCTAATTCTTGCATTTTCATTGCGCGAACTTTTAATGGAAGTCCGAACAGGTTGATGAATCCGCTGGCATCGTGATGATCGTATAAATCACCGGTTGTAAAGCTTGCCAGAGATTCGTTGTACAGTGAGTATGGAGAAGTTGTTCCGGCTTTAATGATATTTCCTTTGTAGAGTTTGAATTTCACTTCACCAGTTACATATTCCTGTGTGCTTTCAATGAATGCCTGAATTGCTTCACGCAGTGGTGTGAACCATTTTCCTTCGTAGATAACCTGAGACAATTTGTTACCCATCTCTTCTTTTACTTCATATGTAGCACGGTCTAATACCAGTTCTTCCAATTGCTGATGAGCTTCATACAGGATGGTTCCACCAGGAGTTTCATATACGCCACGAGATTTCATTCCGACAACACGGTTCTCTACGATATCGCAGATGCCAATTCCGTGCTTGCCGCCAAGTTCATTTAACTTGCGGATGATGTCGGAGACTTTCATCTCTACGCCATTAATGCTCTTTGGCACACCTTTTTCAAATGTCATCGTTACATATTCACCTTCATCTGGTGCTTTTTCTGGTGTTACGCTGAGAACCAGTAAATGCTCATAATTTGGTTCCTTTGAAGGATCTTCCAGTTCCAGACCTTCATGACTGATATGCCATAAGTTACGATCGCGGCTGTAACTGTGACTTGCATCAAATGGAAGATCGATACCGTGCGCTTTACAATATGCAATTTCATCTTCACGAGACTGCATAGTCCAGAGATCTGTCATTCTCCATGGAGCAATGATCTTGATGTCCGGAGCGAGTGCACGGATACCAAGTTCAAAACGAATCTGATCATTTCCTTTTCCGGTTGCACCGTGACAGATAGCGACAGCACCTTCTTTTCTTGCAATCTCAACCAGGCGTTTTGTAATTGCCGGACGTGCCATGGCAGTTCCTAACAGATATTTGTTTTCATATACTGCATGTGCCTGTACACATGGGACAATATAGTTGTCGCAGAAATCGTCTACAATATCTTCAATATATAATTTGGAAGCACCGGATAATTTTGCTCTCTCATCCAGCCCCTCTAATTCTTCTCCCTGTCCGCAGTTGATACAGCAGCAGATAACCTCGTAACCAAAAGTTTCCTTTAACCATGGAATAACCGCTGTGGTGTCAAGTCCACCAGAATAGGCTAATACAACTTTCTCTTTCATGATAGATATCCTCCTAAAATAACATATATTTTTACACGCAAGTAAATTCTGCATTCTTAATCGCAAGGATTACTATACACCATTTTACATAAATATGCAAGAATAATTTATAAAAAGATTGAAGAGTGTAATATTATGCAAAAATAATGTATAATATATGCAATTATGCAAGGGCGCAGATAATATTTATAAATATTGGTTAAAATAAATATGGTAAAGTATAAATAAAATTTGACAAATTGATTTGAGAGTGTAAAATAATTAGAAAAAATGAGAAATGATTAATAGTTATGACACAACAAGGAGCGGTTATAATGAAAAGCTTATACATTAAAAACTTAGATAACATCATTTATAACGTGAACTCTACTCTGCCATCTTATGACAGTGTTGTTTTTGTGCCGTGTAACCCCAATCCCTTTGGGGTATATTTGGCATAAAATTCAATAGTGACATGAGATAGGATAGGTTGTACTTGGAAGGGTCTTTATAGATTTTTGTAATTTATAATTAAGAAACAGAAGTGTAACATATGCTTCTGTTTTTTTGTTGCTGTGAATCCAGATGGAACTGCCGGCAAAAGATTCGAAAAGAGACCAGTAACTGATGGTGGAGGAGAAGACATGGACTATAGACAGGAATTGAAAAGTAAGAAAAAAATTGTAATAAAGGTTTGGGACTTCGACGATTACGTATCCGGAGACGGGAAATATTAATCTGGAAAAACTAGAGAAGTTTGTGAGAATACTAATCAATCTTAGAAATAAAGGGAAAGAAGTAATTGTCGTATCATCAGGGGCAGTTGGAATCGGAAGAAATGTTTTGGGTTTTTCAAAACGCCCGAAAGAAAAACCTGTCAGGCAGGCCTGTGCGGCAGTTGGGCAGGGGAGGTTGATGATGATGTATGAGAAATTATTTGCGGAATACAGTCAGATTACTGCTCAGATTCTTTTGACAAAAGAATCGATTACAGATCAGGAATGTGCCCGAAATGCCAGGAATACATTTGACCGGTTGGCGGCAATGAAAGTGGTGCCGATTGTTAATGAGAATGATGCGATCTCAGTTGCGGAGGAAAACCATGGTAATTTCGGGGATAATGATACGATGGCGGCTTATGTTGCGGCATTGGTGAAGGCAGATCTTCTGATACTGATGTCGGATATAGAGGGGCTATATACGGACGATCCTAAGAAAAATCCGAAAGCGCGTTTTGTCCATACAGTAGGTCATATTGATGAAGAGCTTGAAGCAATGGGGAAAGGCGCAGGAACAGAGCTGGGGACGGGAGGTATGGCGACAAAGATAGAGGCAGCGAAGATTGCAACCTGTGCAGGTGCTGACATGGTGATTGCGGATGGACATAATATTTATACAATTAACGATATTATGGCTGGAAAAAAGATAGGAACATTGTTCTTATCTGAGGATAAAGAATATATCGGGGAAAATGAGTACGCACCGGCCAGAGAGGAATTTCGCAGGAAGGCAAAGCGGAGAAAAAAAGAGCATATTTGCAAAAAGGATATTCAGAAACATAGTCAGACATGCAAGGGAGGAGTTACAAATGAGTTATATGCAGGTAATTGGTAAAAGAGCAAAAGAAGTATCCAAAACAGTACAGTTTTTGGGGCAGATAGAAAAAAATGAAGGATTGCGGTCTGTGGCCAGAGAACTTCGGCTTCAGACACCCTATATTTTACAGGCAAATGCAATAGACGTGGCTAAGGCAAGAGACGAAGGTATGAAACCATCGTTAATTGATAGATTACTCCTTACTTCACAGCGGATTAATGGAATGGCAGAAGGACTGGAACAGGTTGCAGAATTAGATGATCCGATTGGCGAGATTATCTCCATGAAAGTAAGACCAAATGGCCTGCAGATTGGAAAAAGAAGAGTCCCTCTGGGAGTGATTGGAATTATCTATGAATCCAGACCAAATGTAACGGCAGATGCATTTGGCCTGTGTTTTAAGACTGGAAATGTAGCGATATTAAGAGGTGGCTCGGATGCATTTTACTCGAATCAAGCAATCGTAAAAGTAATAAAAGATGGACTCAGGAAAGAGCATCTTCCCGAAGATGCAGTTCTCATGATAGAAAAAACAGATCGGTCAATTGTACAGGAGATGATGAAACTGAAGGAGTTTATCGATGTATTGATTCCAAGAGGTGGGAAGGGATTAATCTCAAATGTTGTGCAGAACAGCACGGTGCCTGTAATAGAAACCGGAACTGGAAATTGTCATATATATGTAGATGAATATGCAGATATCGATATGGCGGTTGAGGTTATCGATAATGCAAAGACTCAGCGGATGGGAGTCTGCAATGCATGTGAATCATTGGTGATACATGAGGATATAGCAGAGGAAGCAATTCCTGCAATTTTTAGCAGGCTAAAACAAAAGCAGGTTGAAGTAAGAGGCGATGAAAAAGCATGCAAAATTCAAAGCGGAATAGTCCCTGCTGTTGAAGAAGACTGGGGAAGCGAATACCTGGATGCTATGATATCGATAAAAACAGTTTCTTCTATAGAAGAAGCAATCACGCATATCAATCGTTACAATACCGGACATTCCGAATCAATTATAACCAAAGATTATGATCATGCTTTAAAGTTTCAGAATGAAATAGATGCAGCGGCAGTATATGTCAACGCGTCGACCAGATTTACCGATGGTTATGAGTTCGGATTCGGAGCAGAAATAGGCATCAGCACACAGAAATTACATGCAAGAGGACCAATGGGACTGGAGGCATTAACAACGACAAAATACATCATATTTGGAAATGGTCAGATACGTTCCTAAAGATTGTTATAAAGAAAACCCCCGAAAAGTGCTTGCATAATATACATTTTAGATGTATACTTATGCAAGCACTTACAATTTGGGACACGGCAAATTTAATTTGGGACGGAGGAAATTGAAAAAACCCCCGTCCCCGACCTAGACAACCTGCGTAAATTGGTTTAATATTGTCAAGTGTGCAATTTATAAAAATTCAATCGGGAAGGATGTAATATATATGATTAAAGTTGGAATTATTGGAGCAACTGGATATGCTGGCGGTGAACTGGTTCGATTGCTCATGGGGCATAAGGATGCGAAGATTGTGTGGTATGGTTCCAGAAGTTACATAGATAAGAAGTATGCGGATGTGTACCAGAATATGTTTCAGATTGTGGATGCGAAGTGTCTGGATGATAATATGGAAGAGTTGGCCGAGCAGGCGGATGTGATTTTTACTGCGACGCCGCAGGGATTCTGTGCTTCTGTAATTAATGAGGAGATTCTTTCCAAGACGAAGATTGTAGACTTGAGTGCAGATTTCCGTATTAAGGATGTGGCAACTTATGAGAAGTGGTATGGTATTGAACATAAGAGTCCTCAGTTTATTGAAGAGGCGGTGTATGGGCTGTGTGAGATTAACCGCGAGGCTGTGAAGAAGGCAAGGCTGGTTGCAAATCCTGGTTGTTACACAACCTGTTCGATTCTGACGGCTTATCCGCTGGCAAAAGAAGGTATCATTGATATGAATACATTGATCGTGGATGCAAAGTCGGGCACATCGGGAGCAGGAAGAGGGGCTAAGGTGCCGAATCTGTTCTGTGAAGTCAATGAGAATATGAAGGCTTACGGAGTTGCCTCTCACAGACATACACCAGAGATCGAGGAACAGTTGGGATACGCATCAGGAGAAGAAGTCGTTATCAACTTTACTCCGCATCTGGTTCCGATGAACCGAGGAATTCTTGCTACAGAATATGCAACTTTGAAAAAAGAAGTTTCTTATGAAGAAGTAAAAGCAATTTATGATAAATATTATAAAGATGAGAAGTTCATCCGTGTTCTGGAAAAGGATGTCTGTCCTGAGACCAAATGGGTGGAGGGAAGCAATTATGTAGATATTAATTTTAAGATAGACCCGAGAACGAACCGTATCATTATGATGGGAGCAATCGATAACCTGGTAAAAGGAGCAGCCGGCCAGGCAGTACAAAATATGAATCTCATGTTCGGATTGCCGGAAAGTGAAGGTCTGGAACTAGTTCCAATGTTCCCATAGACATTTCTGGCATGGAACAATCATATCAAAATGAAATCAGATGGGAGATACATATGGTAAGAGTTATGTCAATCGATGATTACGATCAGGTATATGCACTTTGGACGAAGATTCATGGCTTTGGTCTTCGAAGTGTCGATGATTCACGAGAAGGAATCGAACGTTTCTTACAACGCAATCCGACGACCAGTGTGGTGGCAGAAGAAGAGGGTAAAATCGTTGGGGCGATCCTTTGTGGGCATGACGGACGACGAGGCTGTCTGTATCACGTGTGTGTGGATGAAGAATATCGTATGCGGGGAATCGGGAAGTCCATGGTCGTATTTGCAATGGAGGCATTAAAAAAAGAAAAGATTAACAAAGTTTCTCTGATTGCATTTACAAAAAATGATATTGGAAATGCATTTTGGAACGAAATCGGCTGGACAAAGAGATTGGACTTGAATTATTATGATTTTACTTTGAACGAAGAGAACATTACAGCATTTATTCAGTAAGAAAAATATAGCAAGAGAGGAAGAGATGAATATGAAACAGATCAAAGGCGGAGTAACCGCAGCAAAAGGATATGAAGCAGCAAGTACAGCAGCAGGAATCAAGTATAAGGACAGAACGGATATGGCAATGATCTATAGTCAGGTACCATGTGTGGCTGCAGGAACATTTACGACAAATGTTGTAAAAGCAGCACCGGTCAAATGGGACCAGCAGGTAGTAAAAAGTGGCGCAAAAGTACAGGCTGTTATCGTGAATTCAGGAATTGCCAATGCCTGTACGGGTGCGGAAGGCTTTGGATACTGTAAGGATACGGCAGTGGCAACAGCAAAAGCACTGAATATCTCGGAAGATGGTGTCCTGATCGGTTCTACCGGAGTCATTGGAAAGCAGATGCCGATCAATCGTCTGGTGGCTGGTATCGATGCTCTGGCAGGAAAGAAGAATGACACTTTGGAAAATGGAACCGAAGCAGCAAAAGCAATTATGACCACAGATACCTGTGAAAAAGAGCTGGCAGTAACGATTGAAGTCGGAGGAAAGACGGTGACTATCGGAGGGATGGCAAAAGGATCTGGTATGATTCATCCGAATATGTGCACGATGCTTGCATTTATCACAACAGATGCAGTGATTTCCAAAGAGACTCTTCAGAAAGCATTGAGTGAAGATGTGGACGATACCTATAATATGATTTCTGTAGATGGAGATACTTCTACAAACGATACCGTTATCTTGCTGGCAAATGGACTGGCTGAGAATCCGGAGATTATATATGGAAGTGATGACTACAAGAACTTTGCAGAGGCACTGCATACCATCAATGAATATCTGGCCAAAAAGATTGCTGGAGACGGAGAGGGAGCTACTGCTTTATTTGAGGTAAAAACCGTTGGCTGTGAGAGTGTGGAGCAGGCAAAGACGCTGGCAAAATCAATCGTTTGTTCAAACCTTACAAAGACAGCAATTGCAGGACATGATGCGAACTGGGGAAGAATCCTTTGTGCAATGGGGTATTCTGGAGCACAGTTTGATCCGGAAAAAGTGGATCTGTTCTTTGAGAGCAAGGCCGGCAAGATCCAGATTATTGAAAATGGAACGGCGGTAGATTACAGTGAGGAGGAAGCAACGAAGATACTGTCAGAAGCTGAAGTAACTGCAATTGCAGATGTCAAGATGGGTGATGCCTCTGCAACGGCATGGGGATGTGATCTGACCCATGGATATATTGAGATTAACGCAGATTACAGAAGCTAATTGTGATGCTATATAATGACAGAAGAACATAATGCTGCAATCATGGCGATACAGCAATATAGAAAGGAAGTAGATGAGATGAACAAAGATATGCAGAAGTATCTGGAAAAGGCAGAAGTACTCATAGAAGCACTTCCGTATATTCAACGGTTCAACCGAAGGATTATCGTAGTAAAGTATGGCGGAAGCGCCATGGTAGATGAAGCATTAAAGGCACAGGTGATTCAGGATGTGACTCTTCTGAAACTGGTAGGATTTAAGCCGATTATCGTGCATGGAGGAGGAAAAGAGATCAGCAGATGGGTCAGCAAGGTCGGTATGAAGCCAGAATTTGTCAATGGACTTCGTGTGACGGATGAGGCAACTATGGAACTTGCAGAGATGGTATTAGGTAAGGTAAATAAAAGCCTGGTGCAGTTGGTAGAGAGTCTGGGAGTCAGAGCAATCGGAATCAGTGGAAAAGATGGAAAGCTCTTATCGGTGAATAAAAAGTATTCAGAAGGAGAAGATATCGGATTTGTGGGTGAAGTAAAAGAAGTCAATGCGCCGATTCTGTATGATCTGCTGGAGAAGGATTTCCTGCCAATCGTATGTCCAGTCGGCCTGGATGATGATTACAATACTTATAATATTAATGCAGATGATGTGGCATGTGCGATAGCCAGAGCAATGCGGGCGGAAAAGCTTGCATTTCTGACGGATATTGAGGGTGTATACAAAGATCCAAAAGATCCGTCAACTTTAATCTCAGAATTGACGGTATCCGAAGCACATAAGCTTATGAATGACGGATATGTGGGAGGCGGTATGCTTCCGAAACTTCACAATTGTATTGATGCAATTGAACATGGAGTGTCCAGAGTACATATATTGGATGGACGGATTCCACACTGTCTGCTTCTGGAAATATTCACGAATAAAGGTATTGGTACAGCAATTATTAATGACAGCGATCGAAGATTTTACTATGGAGAATAAGCATATGAATAAATATATTGAAGCAACACAAAATGGACTGGTCCATACTTATAATCAGTTTCCAATTGTGTTAGAAAAAGGAGAAGGCGTCTATCTGTATGATACCGAAGGGAAAAAGTATCTGGATTTTGCTGCAGGCTATGCAGTATCGTCTCTTGGATATGGCAATCAGGAATTGAATGATGCACTGAAAGCACAGATAGATCAACTGTTTCATACATCCAATCTTTATTATCATACGGCATGTGGGAAGGCAGCAGAAGATCTAAAACGAGTAACAGGTATGGATCGTATTTTTTTCACCAATAGTGGAGGAGAGGCTGTCGAAGGAACATTAAAAGCTGCAAGAAAATATGCCTATAAGAGAAAAACAGGGCGTTATGAATTCATTGCGATGAAAGAGTCTTTTCATGGAAGAAGCTTTGGCGCAGTATCTGTTACTGGACATGATGCTTACAGAGAGCCGTTTGAACCATTGGTTCCTGGTGTATCATTTGCAGAATACAATAATCTTGAAAGTGTGAAAGCGCTTGTGACAGATAAGACCTGTGCAATTATTCTTGAGCCGTTACAAGGTGAAGGCGGTATCAATGTGGCTTCGGAAGAGTTCATGAAAGGGATCCGTAAGCTCTGTGATGAAGAAGGAATTTTGATGATCTGCGATGAAGTACAGTGTGGCATGGGACGGACTGGTTCGATGTTCGCATGGCAGTCTTATGGCATTAAGCCAGATATTATGTCCATGGCAAAAGCAATCGGAAGCGGAATTCCTGTCGGTGCATTTGCTATGACAGAGGAAGTAGCACAATATTCTCTTGAACCGGGGGATCATGGCACAACATACGGAGGTAATCCACTGGCATGTACAGCTGTCAGTAAGACGGTAGAGATCTTTGAACGGGAGAATCTTGTATCCCATGTGCAGGAGATTGGAGCATATCTGTCAGAACAGTTGGATATTCTGGTACAGGAATCTGACTGCGTGACAGCAAGAAAGGGCAAAGGTCTGATGCAGGGAATTCAGGTTACAAAACCGACCGGAGAGATTGCGAATGCTGCTTTGCAGGAAGGTCTTCTTGTAATCGGTGCAGGAGCGGATGTAATTCGTTTTGTTCCGCCACTGATTATTGAAAAAGAACATGTGGATGAAATGATAGAGAAATTGAAGAAAGTGCTGTAGACATAAAAAATCAATCGTTGGATATACTATTTACAGGAATGTAGGAGGTAGATCGGATGATTGGTTTTTTAATTGCTCTTTTGTCAGGGGCTTTAATGAGTGTACAAGGCGTGTTTAATACACAGGTGACGAAGACGACAGGAATGTGGGTCAGTAACGGATGGGTACAATTGAGTGCTTTTGCATTATGCTTTGTGGCATGGTTGATCTCGGGCAGGGATAATGTAATGACGCTCGCAAAGGTAGAACCCAAATATGTACTTTTAGGCGGTGTGATCGGGGCCGGAATTACATGGACAGTAATCAAGAGCATGGAACAGCTGGGCCCGGCAAAAGCAGCGTTGTTGATCGTAATCTCTCAGTTAATCGTTGCGTATATTATTGAATTGTTGGGATTGTTCGGGGTAGAGAAAGAACCACTTGAGTGGAGAAAGGTAATCGGCATGGGGATTGCTTTGATTGGAGTTGCAATTTTTCAGTGGAAATAGTACAATAACTTTATCTAGGCATATGCGGGGTATTTGCAGTTACGACAGACTGTAAAGGAGAATTTATGCGTAGAAAGATCTGGAAAAAAAGAAAAGTTATCATTATGGCGGCAGTTTTGCTTCTGCTTGCAGGATGTTCAAAAGAAGCGGAAAAAGAGCAGGTGCAATTGGCAGAAGTAAAAGAAGATACATCGCAAGATGCAGAGACAGAAGATACGGAAGAGAAACAGGAGGCAATCTATGTCCATGTATGTGGCGAGGTTGTGAATCCAGGAGTATACAGACTTCATACAGGCAGCCGTATCTATGAGGCATTGGAAGCGGCTGGGGGACTTAGTGATGAAGCATCAGCAGAAGCGTTGAATCAGGCGGAGCAGATAGAGGATGGACAGCAGATATATGTTCCTTCCAGAGAAGAAAAAGAACAGCAAATCTTAGAAAATCAAAGCGCAGATCCAGAAGAAGATGGCAAAGTGAATTTGAATACAGCATCGAAAGAGCAGCTTAAGACTTTAAATGGAATTGGTGAGGCAAAGGCAACAGCCATTATCCAGTACCGAGAAGAGCATGGCGGTTTTCAGAAGATTGAAGAATTAATGGAAGTGGAAGGCATTAAAGAAGGTACGTTTCAAAAGATTATGGATCAGATAAAGATTTAGCGAGGGAGAGCGTGAATGGGTAGAAGAGTATTGGTAGTAGACGATGAAAAATTAATTGTAAAAGGAATTCGTTTTAGCTTAGAACAAGATGGAATGGAAGTAGACTGTGCTTATGATGGGGAGGAAGCATTGAAACTTGCCAGAGAGAATGCCTATGACATGATTTTATTAGATGTTATGCTGCCAAAGCATGATGGATTTGAAGTATGCCAGCAGATTCGTGAATTTTCAGATGTTCCTATTGTTATGCTGACTGCCAGAAGTGATGATATGGATAAGATACTGGGATTGGAATATGGCGCAGATGATTACATAACGAAGCCATTTAATATTCTGGAAGTAAAGGCACGTATCAAAGCAATCATGCGTCGTGTCAGCAAAAGTAATCAAAGCAAGGTGAACGATAAGATTATTGTGAAAGGTGATATGACGATTGATTGTGAGAGCCGGCGCGTGGTTATCGGAAAAAAAGAGGTTAATCTGACGGCAAAAGAATTCGATCTTCTGGAATTGTTGGCAATGAATCCGAATAAAGTCTATAGCCGTGAAAATCTGTTGAACATTGTATGGGGATATGAATATCCTGGAGATGCAAGAACAGTAGATGTACATATACGTAGGCTTAGGGAGAAGATTGAGACGAATCCAAGTGATCCAAAGTACGTATATACAAAATGGGGAGTGGGTTATTATTTTAGGGGTTAAAAAGTATTTTAAACAGAATGTATTTAAGAGCTTGCGTTTTCGAATCACCCTGTTGATATTTTTGGCTGGGATTGTGCCGGGCCTTATTATGAGAGGGGTGATTCTGAGCAGTTATGAGAAAAGAGCAGTAGAAGTACGAACTGCAGAGATACAGAATCAATGTACTATTCTTGGCAATCAACTGAGTAATTCCAATTACTTGGCTGGTGAAGCGTCTGAAGTGATCAGAACGGAGCTGGTGCAGCTATCCAATATCTATAGTGGACGTGTTCTGATCATAGATCAAGAGTTCCATATTGAAGAAGATACATATGATATGGATATGGGAAAAACCATCGTATCCGAAGAAGTAATCCGGTGCTTTCAGGGAAAGGGCACCAGTAATTATGATGCAAAAAACAGGTATATAGAGGTGACTTCTCCAATCTATGAGATGGGATCGGATAAAGTATTAGGAGTCATGCTTGTAAGTGTATCGACGGATTCGATTGTTGACAGTATGCAGATATTAGATGAAAGAATCTTGATTGTGGAACTTACGATTGCTGTAGTACTGTTGGCGTTGGCTTTTGCGGCAGGTATCATTATGGTGAGGCCATTCCAAAGAATCAGTCGTTCTTTGGCGGCGGTAACGGATGGATATGAGGACAATTATCTGCATGAGAACACCTATACAGAGACTATATTGATCTCAGAATCATTTAACAGAATGGTAGAACGAATGAAAGTGTTGGATGATTCTCGCAATGAATTCGTGGCAAATGTGTCACATGAATTAAAGACACCGCTGACATCAATGAAGGTATTGGCAGATTCGTTGTTGGCACAGGAAGATGTTCCGGCAGAACTATATCAGGAATTTATGGGAGATTTGTCAGAAGAGATTGAAAGAGAGAATAAGATTATCAATGATCTCCTGTCTCTGGTGAAGATGGACAAGACGGCAAATACTTTGAATATCAAGTCTGAAAGTATCAATGCCCTGGTAGAAAGAATACTGAAGCAGCTTCGGCCAATAGCAGCGACACGCAATATCGAAGTGGTATTTGAAAGCTTCCGTCCGGTAACTGCTGAAGTAGATGAGATGAAACTGTCACTTGCGATTACAAATCTTGTAGAAAATGCTATTAAGTATAATAAAGAGAATGGATGGATTCATGTATCTTTGAACGCGGATCACAAAAATTGTTATATTGAAGTTGCCGATTCTGGAATTGGAATCCCTGAAGAGGCGCTGGAACATATATTTGAAAGGTTTTATCGTGTCGATAAATCCCATTCCAGAGAAATCGGTGGAACTGGGTTGGGTCTTGCCATTGCAAGAAGTGCGGTGGTGATGCATCGAGGCGCAATTAAGGCTTATAGTCAGGTGGGAGAGGGAACGACATTTACAATACGAATTCCGCTGACTTATGTATCTTAGGACAGGAGGAAAGAGCAATATGAGTCGAAAAAGATGCTATACGATTGTTTGCATACTGCTGTGTCTTTCACTTCTGGCAGGATGCAGAAAAGGAAAGGAACCAGAAGAAGGAGAGTCTTTTATCTGTTACGTGAATACAGAAGATACCGCTTTGGTAAAAGAAAAGTATGAGATGAAAGGAGAGAATGCGGAGGAAAAGGTTCAGAACTTATTGAATGCGATGCAAAAGGAACCAGATTCTATAGAATATAAAAGCGTGTTCCCGGAAAAATTAAAGATACAAGACTGGACGTTATCCGATAAAAAATTAGAGATTCATTTTAACAGTACTTATGAGAAACTGAGTGCTACCAAAGAGGTGCTGCTGAAAGCAGCTGTGGTACAGACTTTGTCGCAGCTTTCAGAGGTAGAGTATGTCTGCTTTTTTATTGAGAACAGTCCATTAACTGATAATCTGGGTAAAGAAGTGGGGTATATGCGTGCAGAAGATTTTGTGCAGAATACAGGTTCATTGTTGTATTCTTACCAGGTTGGAGAATTGAAACTATATTTTGCCAATGAGCAAGGAAATGCTATGATAACAGAAAATATCAGCGTCCGTTATAATAGTAATACATCGATAGAAAAGCTGATAGTAGAACAATTATTGAAGGGTCCGTCTAAGGAAGGAATGTATCCGGTGATTCCGCCGGAAACTAAGGTGCTTGGCGTGTCGGTCAAGGATAATGTGTGTTATGTGAATCTTGATGAAGGATTTCTGAATAATACTTACACGATAGATCCTAAAATTACAATATATGCAATTGTTAATTCTATTGTTGATGGAGGTGCATCCAGTCAGGTGCAGATTCTGGTGAATGGGGAATCCGATATCACATACATGGGAACAGTAGATCTTAGTAAGCCATTATCACGAGATCAGAACCTTGTGGAGGAGAAAGAATAGTCATGAAAAACAGGCCATTGTTAAGTGTGTGCCTGATAATATTGATGATGGTTGCTGTGAGTATAGCGGTTGGAGGAGAGAGGTTTGTAAAAGAACTTCGTCCTTCACCGCTTGAATGTATTGTGTCCCAAGGCGATACAATATCTTTACAGGGACAAATCTATTATTTTGAGCAGAAGGATAAATATCAGGCAGTATATCTAAAGAACAATTCTATTCAATATGAGAAACAATCGTTTCAAGAATCTAAGATTATCGTATACATAGATCCCGATTTACAAGTGAATATAGGAAATGTCATACAGGCAGAAGGAGAAGTCTCATTTTTTCAACATGCCAGAAATCCAGGAAATTTTGATCAGAAACAGTACTATCAGTGTCAGAATATTCATGGGTTGATGTGGGCAGAAAAAGTGACTGTAATTGATAGACAAGAATGGAAATTACAGTCTGGGCTTATGAAGTTCCGGCTTCAGTGGAAAGAGCAATTGATCAGAATGATGGGAGACGAAGATGGGACTGTATTAAGTGCCATGATGTTGGGGGAAAAGTCCTCTATGGATCAGGATTTAAGAACGCTTTATCAGGCAAATGGGATTGCGCATATACTTGCAATTTCAGGGCTGCATCTTTCCTTTGTAGGACTGGGAATGTATCGGATGTTACGTCGGCTGACAGGTTCATATTCTGTTGGAGGGGTGGCTGGAATATTTTTTCTGTGCATGTATATCTTGATGATCGGATGTACAGTATCAGCTATGCGTGCACTTGTAATGTTCCTGTTCAGAGTCGGGGCAGATATGACCGGTCGGCATTATGATGCGCCGACAGCATTTGCTTTTGCCGCAGTGGTAGTATTGTTGTGGAGACCGCTTTATCTGTTCGATGGCGGATTTTGGTTATCTTTCGGAGCAGTGTTGGCAATTCTACTGGTACTTCCAGCGTTTCAAGACTTCGCGTTTCAGGGAATTTGGGCCAGCGTCAGTATCAATCTCGTATTACTTCCCATTTTGTTATACTATTTTTTTGAGTTTCCACTTTATTCATTTCTGTTGAATCTTTTTGTAATTCCACTTATGTCAGTCTTGTTATTCCTGGGAATGGCAGGAAGCGGAATCTATGTGGTGTGTATGCCAATAGCTAAAATCCTTATGAAGATATGTGGAGTAATTCTCTGGATTTATAAAAAGGGTTGTAACATCGCCATTAGGCTTCCGGCATCTAGAATCGTGACTGGCAGACCACAGTTGTGGCAGATTGCAGTATATTATGTTGTGTTGTGTATGGTCTTACTTTTGCTATGGAAGAAATCAAACCGGTGCAAAGTACTGGCAGCAGCACTTTTGGGAATGGCAGTATTTGTGCTGGGATTACGCTGGGGTGAAGATGGAAAACTGATGACGACAATCTTAGATGTCGGGCAAGGGGATGGGATTTTTATCAAAGGACCGGATGGAGGAACATATCTGATTGATGGAGGAAGCAGTGATGTGAAAAAGATAGGACAATATAGAATTGAGCCTTTTTTAAAGTCACAGGGAGTATCTAGACTTGACTATGTAATCGTGACGCATGGAGACAGTGATCATATGAATGGGATTGAAGAATTGATAGATCGGAAGAAAATAGGAGTGACCATAGATACTCTGGTTCTTCCGGTGCAGGAAGTGTGGGGAGAAGAATTGGTGGCATTGGCAGAGAGAGCAAAAAAAGAAGGGATTCGTGTAGTTGTGATCGCTCCAGGTCAGGAGATCATGGAAGAGGAGCTGACTCTGACTTGTCTGCAACCAAGTGAAGCCGAAGAAGGATTAGAGACGGGAAATGAGACATCCATGGTAATGGCAGTGTCCTATGGGGAATATGATATGCTCCTTACTGGAGATGTAGAAGGCAAAGGAGAAGAAGAATTGACGGATCTTTTGAAGCATAAGTATAAAAATTGTTCTTGGGAAGTACTGAAAGTAGCCCACCATGGCTCTAAGAACTCTTCAAGCAAAGAATTCTTAGATGTGGTGAAACCACGATATGCTATTATATCAGCGGGACAAAAGAACCGATACGGACATCCGCATCAAGAGACGATTGCCAGGCTGGAAGAAGCAGAATGTAAAATTAAGTCAACACAAGAAACAGGTGCGGTAATGATAATTATCCATAAAAATGAGATGTACATAAAGTGGAATTGTTACGCAGACAATTCGTGATTACATTGGGGAAACAGTTGAATTCAAGAAAAAGATTCAGTATAATTCTAAAAGGAAGTTGATTTAAATGATACGAAAAGAGGTAATAGAAGATGACATATGAAGAAGTATTGAATCATGCAAAAACTTGCATGGGAGAACATTGCAAAGCCTGTCCGGTATGTAATGGAAAGGCTTGTGGCAATAAGATGCCGGGACCTGGAGCAAAGGGAAGTGGAACGGTGGCAATTCGTAATTATGATAAATGGCAGGAATTATGTGTGAACATGGATACGATCTGTGAAAATAAACCAGTAGACACTACATTGAATATTTTTGGAGAGTCTTTTAAATATCCGATTTTTGCCGCTCCAATCGGAGCGATGAAGTTGCATTATGGAGATAAATATGATGATCTGGAGTACAATGATATCCTGGTATCTGCCTGTGCAGATGCAGGAATTGCAGCATTTACCGGAGATGGTACTAATCCGGCAGTTATGGTGGCAGCAACCAAAGCAATCAAGGGAAAGGGAGGAAAAGGAATCCCGACAGTAAAACCGTGGGACATGAATACTTTAAGAGAAAAGTTGTCTATGATTCAGGATTCTGGTTCTTTTGCGGTGGCAATGGATATCGATGCGGCAGGTCTTCCGTTTTTGAAGAATCTTACTCCTCCGGCTGGAAGTAAATCAGTGGAAGAACTTCAGGAGATTGTGCGAGAAGCAAAAGTTCCTTTTATTCTGAAAGGTATCATGACTGTAAAAGGTGCGTTGAAGGCGAAAGAAGCCGGGGCGGCAGCAATTGTTGTATCGAATCATGGAGGACGTGTGCTGGATCAGTGTCCGGCAACAGCAGAAGTATTAGCAGACATTGTGGATGCAGTCGGAAAAGATATGAAGATATTTGTCGATGGAGGAATTCGTTCAGGTGTCGATATCTTTAAAGCGTTAGCACTTGGTGCAGATGCGGTTTTGATTGGACGTCCATACGTGACGGCTGTATATGGTGGAGCCGGAGAAGGTGTCGCAGCCTATACGGAAAAACTGGCTTCAGAATTAAAGGATACTATGGCAATGTGTGGGGCACATTCCCTGGAAGATATTTCAAGAGACATGGTAAGATAATTCATGAAAAGTTTGAATGAGGATATTAAATTAGGTCAATTTAAGCAAATATATCTCCTGTATGGGGAGGAGGCTTATTTGAAAAAACAGTATAAAGATAAGCTTACCAAAGCGATACTCCCAGATGGGGATACCGTGAATTATGCTTATTATGAGGGGAAAGGAATCAATCCGGCAGAATTGATCGATCTGGCGGAAACGATGCCGTTTTTTGCTGAGCGCAGATTGATCGTGATAGAAAATTCTGGCTTTTTTAAAAGTGCAACACCAGAATTAGCAGATTATATGAAAAATATGCCTGACACTGTCTGCTTCTTATTTGTAGAAAATGAAGTGGACAAGCGCGGTAAGATGTATAAGGCGGCAAAAGATAAGGGGCGGATCGTTGAAATGGGACGCCAGGATGAGAAGACACTTTTGTATTGGATTGCCGGTAATGTGAAAAGAGAAGGCAGACAGATCAAGGAATCTACAGCTCGTTATCTGGTGTCAAAAACAGGCACAGACATGGAGAATCTGGAAAAAGAGATGGAAAAGTTATTCTCCTATACATTGGGCAGAAACGAGATTACGGTACAGGATATTGACGATATCTGTACGACCCAGATTACCAACAAGATTTTTGAAATGGTGGAAGCGGTAGCTGTAAAACAGCAGAAAAAAGCCTTGAATTATTATTATGACCTGCTTGCATTGAAAGAACCGCCGATGCGAATCTTGTATCTTCTGGCCCGCCAGTTCAAACTACTTCTTGAAGTGAAGGATCTCTGTGGAAAAGGATATGAAAAATCACAGATTGCAAAGACTGTAGGACTCCATCCTTTTGTGGCTGGCAAGTATATACAGCAGTGCAGAACTTTTTCCAGGGAAGAGCTTAGAAGTATCATGGAAGAAGCAGTCAATACGGAAGAAATGGTAAAAACAGGACGTCTGAATGATGTGATGAGTGTGGAACTTTTCATTGTAAAATACAGTGCTGCGTGATATACTGAGCGCAGCGATTGCTGAAAATAATAATTGTAAATTTATGATTAAGGGGAAAGATATCAGTGGCAATAGATCAGAGTAAAATTCGTAATTTTTGTATTATAGCGCATATTGATCACGGAAAATCTACGCTGGCAGACCGTATTATTGAGATGACAGGTCTGCTTACCAGCCGGGAGATGCAGTCTCAGGTTCTTGACAATATGGAATTGGAGAGAGAGCGAGGAATTACCATCAAAGCGCAGGCGGTGCGTATTGTTTATAAGGCGAAGAACGGGGAAGAGTATATTTTCAATCTGATTGATACCCCAGGGCATGTGGATTTTAATTATGAAGTTTCCAGAAGTCTGGCTGCCTGTGATGGAGCAATTCTGGTAGTTGATGCCGCACAGGGTGTGGAGGCTCAGACACTGGCGAACGTCTATCTGGCATTGGATCATGATCTGGATGTTATGCCGGTGATTAATAAGATTGATCTTCCAAGTGCTGAGCCGGAGCGTGTGATTGAGGAGATTGAAGATGTCATTGGCATCGAGGCAACGGATGCACCATTGATCTCTGCAAAAACCGGATTGAATGTGGATCAGGTTCTGGAGCAGATTGTTGAGAAGATTCCGGCTCCTGTGGGAAATCCAGAGGCACCTTTGCAGGCTTTGATTTTTGACTCTTTATATGATTCTTATAAAGGTGTTATAGTATTCTGTCGAATCAAGGAAGGATCCGTTCGAAAGGGAACTCCGATTCTGATGATGGCGACCGGAGCAAAGGCTGAGGTCGTGGAAGTGGGCTACTTTGGCGCAGGACAGTTCATTCCTTGTGAGGAGCTAAGCGCAGGAATGGTAGGATATATTACGGCCAGTCTGAAGAATGTGAAGGATACTCGTGTGGGAGATACGATTACCAATGCGGTGGAACCATGTGCTGAACCACTTCCCGGATATAAGAAAGTAAACCCGATGGTTTATTGTGGCATGTATCCGGCAGATGGCGCGAAATACCCGGATCTTAGAGATGCGCTGGAAAAATTGCAGTTAAATGATGCGTCTTTGCAGTTTGAACCAGAGACATCTATTGCATTAGGATTTGGTTTCCGATGTGGCTTTTTGGGATTATTACATCTGGAAATTATTCAGGAACGTCTGGAGAGAGAATATAATCTGGATCTGGTAACGACCGCACCAGGTGTTATCTACAAGGTTCATAAAACCAATGGAGATGTTATTGAATTGACCAACCCGTCTAATCTTCCAGATCCATCAGAAATAGAGTATATGGAAGAACCTATGGTTAAGGCTGAAATCATGGTAACTTCCGAGTTTATCGGTGCCATTATGGATCTGTGTCAGGAACGCAGGGGAATCTATGATGGGATGGAATATATTGAAGAGACTCGTGCAGTGCTGAGATATCATTTGCCATTGAATGAGATTATCTATGATTTCTTTGATGCATTAAAATCTCGATCCCGAGGTTATGCATCCTTCGATTATGAGATGGATGGTTATGTACAGTCTAATCTTGTGAAACTGGATATTTTGATTAACAAAGAAGAGGTAGATGCGCTTTCCTTTATTATTCATGCAGATACAGCATATGAACGCGGACGTAAGATGTGTGAGAAGTTAAAGGAAGAGATTCCAAGACAGTTGTTCGAGATTCCGATTCAGGCTGCAATCGGAAGTAAGATTATTGCCAGAGAGACGGTAAAAGCGATGCGCAAAGATGTGTTGGCGAAATGCTACGGTGGTGATATCAGCCGTAAGAGGAAGCTTCTGGAAAAGCAAAAAGAAGGTAAGAAGCGTATGCGACAGGTGGGAAATGTTGAGATTCCACAAAAAGCATTTATGAGTGTATTAAAGCTGGATGATAAGTAATGAGACCATTAGAATTATATGTTCATATACCGTTCTGTGTGAAGAAATGCAGGTACTGTGATTTCCTGTCAGCACCTGCTTCGGCTGAAGAAAGACAGCGGTATGTAGAAGAACTTTGTGAGCAGATACGTGCTTATGGAGTGTTGTCAGGGGATTATCATATTGTCAGTGTTTTCATTGGCGGAGGGACACCGTCTATTCTGGAACCTGGGCAGATTCATGCGATTTTTGATGCTGTCAGAGGAACCTTTCCGGTAGATTCAGATGCAGAGATCTCAATAGAAGTGAATCCTGGTACTGTAGACCGGATGAAGATGAAGTCCTATCGGAAAGTTGGTATTAATCGTCTGAGTATAGGTCTTCAGTCGACGAATAATCAGGAATTAAAGATGCTTGGCAGGATTCATACATATGAAGATTTTCTGGAAACTTTCGTACTTGCAAGAGAAGAGGGATTTGACAATATTAATGTAGATCTGATGTCGGGAATACCATTTCAGACGCTGAAAGATTGGATGAAGACCCTGAGTACAGTGGCAGAATTGGGACTGGAACATATATCAGCATATAGTCTGATTATTGAGCCTGGCACGCCATTTTATGAAAAGTATGGCGAAGGAGAGCGGGCCAAAGCAAGAAGAAAAAGAGAGTTTCCCGATGAAGATACAGAACGTCTGATGTATCAGCTTACTGCAGATATTCTTAAGGAATATGGATATCACAGATATGAGATATCGAATTATGCCAGAGAAGGATATGAATGCCGTCATAATCTTGGATATTGGAATCGGGCAGAATATCTGGGTATTGGGACCGGAGCTGCATCTCTGATGCAAAACAGACGTTGGACACAGGGAGAAGAGCCAGAAGTCCTAAGCAGGGCAAATCAGATGGAGGAGTATATGTTCCTGGGGCTTCGAAAGATAGAAGGCGTGTCAAAAAGTAAGTTCCAGAAAGACTTTGGATGCATTATGGAAGATATTTATGGAAATGTCTTGCAGGATATGTATGATAAAAAACTGTTAGAAGAATCAGGAGATTATGTGAGACTGACAGAGAGAGGGATTGATATCAGTAATTATGTGATGAGTGAATTCCTTCTGGAAGACTAAGTATATAACCAATAAATGTAAGGCGCAGGGATTACTGCGCCTTCTCTATAGATAGAGATATATTATATTTACATTTGAAATAAAATTCCAATGATTGCACCCATAATAATCCATACAAGGGGGTGCAGTTTTTTTAATGGCTTGATCTGCATGAAAATAAATGCTATCAGGCAGACAGTAATGCTGATCAGATTGAGACGTGTCTGTCCATCGGTGGCACAGACCATCGTAATCTGTAAGAGCTCCCATACTGCATAACCTATCAGGGCGGCTACTGTAGGACGGATTCCATAAAAAACAGCTTTGACTGTAGGATTTTCACTAAAGTTTTCTAAGAATCTGGCGATCAGGACAATAATAACTAATGCTGGAGCTGTCAATGATAAAGTTGCAATCAGAGCGCCAGGAATACCAGCTGCCTGGTATCCGGCGTAAGTTGCCATATTAATGCCGACGGGTCCAGGGGTACTTTCACTGATTGCGACCATATTCGCAAGCTCACTGGCAGTAAACCAATCGTATTTTTCTGTCAGATCCATAAGGAAAGGAAGTGTAGCCATTCCACCGCCCACAGAAAATAAGCCGATTTTGAAAAATTCAAAAGCTAGTGTCAGATATATCATTTGGCACATCTCCTTTCTAGTTTTTTGGCAATGATTCCAACGAGACCTGCCAATATGATAATTACAGCAGTAGGAATCGGAGTAAAGCATGCCAGAAGAAAAGCTACAAGAAACAGAATAGCTCCGAGCTTATCGATAATACCCTTACGCGCCATAGATACAACGGTGTTGAGCATTAATGCACAGACAATAACGCGAATTCCTGCAAGTGCATGTACAACGAGTGGAAGATGGATAAAGTTCTGTAAAATGGATGCAATCAAACAGATAATAATGATGGAAGGTGAGATAACACCAAGTGTTCCGGCAACTCCTCCTGTGAAACCTGCTTGTTTATATCCGACGTAAGTTGCAGTGTTCACGGCAATGATACCCGGAGTACATTGGCCGATTGCATACATATCGAGAATTTCTTCTTCGGTACACCAATGGCGTTCTTCCACTACTTCTCTCTGAAGCATTGGCAGCATTGCAAGTCCACCGCCGAAAGTAAGTCCTCCTATTTTAAAAAAACTAATGTATAAGTCTCTTAATTTCTTTAATTTCATAAAATCCCCCTTTTGTTCACAGCAGATTTGACATAATCATTGCATAGACTTCCTGGTTCTTTTTGGTCCAGTTATTTGCTATGGTTTCGGCTTCGGCTTCTGTCGGAGCAGTGACTGTCAAGTCAATGAGAGGAACACCATGTTCGATTACCTGACATCGTACCGAATATTCCTGATTGGAATTGCGATAGTAATCTGATTTGACAGAAACTTCATTTTTTAATTCGTATTGCTTTTCTTTTAAAAAAGTATTGATATCTTGCTGAATGGCAGGAGATATATCATTTTTAAAGAAATGAATCGTCTCTGCACCTTCTTCAGTAAGATGGTAGAAGGTTCTGCTGTGCGTTGATTCTTCGCGGATGAAACCAGACTCGATGAGTTCCGATATTGCCTGCTGCAGTTTAAAATAAGTGGTATATCCTTCGTCCAGAATGAATTCTGATATCTGAGCATTGGTCAGAGGAAAATCTACTTTACTCAGCATATAGAGAACAATTAATTTATATAATTTGAAAGACGTGTCCATGGTCATAACTCCTTTCCTTGCCATATGTCGTGAGTTTTCAAATATGCCTGCATATTGTTTAATACCTGACGTTTATTTCCCGTCCATAAGGGGGCAATCAGAAGCGATTTCGGTCCGTCACCAGTAAGTCTGTGTATGACGATATCTGGGCGGAGATGACACAGGCACTGGCCAATGAGCGAAAAATATTCTTCCATATCCGGAAGCGAGAATGGATGTTCGTTGTAGTAATCGGCCAGATCTGTATCTTTTAGTATGTGTAATAATTGCAACTTCACTCCTTGAATATCCTGCGCATTCAGATAATGGACGGTATCAAGAATATCTTTGGTACTTTCTCCGGGGAGCCCTAGAATCATATGAACGATGACTGGGATATGAATAGCGCGAAGCTTCTGGACTGCCTGCTCAAATACAGGAAGTTCATAACCTCTTCTGATAAAATGGGCAGTCTTAGGGTGAATGGTCTGAAGGCCCAGCTCAACCCACACAGGCTTTATCTGGTTTAATTCATCTAATAATTCTATGATATCTGACCCGAGACAATCCGGTCGTGTGGCAATATCCAGAATCTTTATGTCAGGGTGATGAATTGCTTCAGTGAAGACTTCTCTTAGATAAGAAACTGGGGCATAGGTGTTGGTGTATGCCTGAAAATATGCGATGTAAGATACACCGGAATGCTTTTTGGCTACTTGAGATTTACCCTGTTCAATCTGTTCTGTAATTGACAATCTTCGATTAGAGGCAAAATCACCTGAACCGCCGGTACTGCAAAAGATACAGCCCCGGCGGCCCAAAGTGCCATCTCGGTTCGGACAGGTCATTCCTCCATCCAGAGAAATCTTATATAGTTTTTCTCCATAAGTCTGCTTTATATAATAATCAAGAGAATAATATCTTTTTTCTCCCCATCGGATAGTCATGTTAGATCAATTCCTTTACTGCGCGGCTGACAACATCGGCAACTCGCGGATCAAAAGCTTCTGGCAGAATGTTGTTTTCATTCAATTCATCATCAGAGACCAGACTTGCAATTGCTTTGGCGGTTGCTAATTTCATTTCTTCGGTAATCTGAGTTGCGCGTCCTTCTAAAGCACCTTTGAAGATACCAGGGAATGCAACAACATTATTGACTTGATTCGGAAAGTCGGATCGTCCGGTTCCTACGACTTTGGCACCAGCAGCTTTGGCAAGATCAGGCATGATTTCCGGTACTGGATTAGCCATTGCAAAGAGAATAGCATCCTGATTCATAGAAGCAACCATTTCCTGAGTCACGATATTAGGTGCAGAGACACCTACAAAGATATCTGCGCCCTTCAATGCATCTGCCAATGTTCCGGCCTTCCCTTCCAGGTTTGTAACTTCCACCATCTTCTGCTGCATCCAGTTCAGATTTGGGGAATCTTTACCTATAATTCCATTAATATCACACATGGTAATATGTTTGAAACCATAGGTAAGAAGTAATTTTGTTATAGCGACACCTGCAGATCCTGCACCGTTAACAACGACTTTGGAATCTTCTTTATTTTTGCCGGTTACTTTCATCGCATTGATGATTCCGGCAAGAACTACAATTGCTGTTCCATGCTGGTCATCGTGGAATACTGGGATGTCCAATAATTCTTTCAGTCGCTCTTCAATCTCAAAACAACGAGGAGCGCTGATATCTTCCAGATTGATACCGCCGAATGCCGGAGCAATATTGACGACAGTCTTGATAATCTCTTCTGTGTCTTGTGTGTCGAGACAGATAGGTACAGCATTTACTCCGCCGAATTCTTTGAATAATACTGCCTTGCCTTCCATAACTGGCATAGCGGCAAGAGCACCGATGTTGCCGAGACCAAGAACTGCGCTTCCATCAGAAACGACAGCAACGGTGTTGGATTTGATTGTATAGGTATAAGCAGCTTCTTTATCTTTTGCTATGACTTTGCAAGGTTCAGCGACACCTGGTGTATAGGCAATTGCAAGATCTTCACGGGAATTTACATGGGATTTTGCGGTTGTTTCAATCTTTCCCTGCCATTTTTCATGCATCATAAGTGCTTTTTCATTTGTTGTCATGGGGATACCACCTTTTCATTTATATTTTCATTGGTTATAATCATATCATTCCTGGAAAAGCAAATCAATAAAAAGGCTTTTAAAAATAGAAGAATTGTAGTATAATCATACCATATTCAAGAGAAGCTCAATCGAGCCTGAAAAATCCCATTGTGTTATATGGAGAATATGTGAGGAACGTTTATGATGAGAGAGAAGTATGAATCTTTGCCTTTGTCTACTTTAAAAGACCTTGCAAAAGCAAGGGGATTAAAAGGTATTTCAACCATGAAAAAGGCGGAATTGGTTGAACGTATGCTCGAGGAGGATGAAAAAGAGAAGCAGGTTTCCAGAGATGCGGTGAAAGAAATGTCTGCCAATACAGGAGATAAAGAAATGCATGACATAGACAGGTTGGACAGTGGTGTCAAGGCACGGGGAATTCTGGAGGTTCATCAGGATGGTTACGGATTTATCCGAAGTGCGAATTATCTTCCAGGAGAGAATGATGTCTATGTATCACCATCCCAGATTCGTAAGTTCAATCTGAAGACTGGAGATATTCTGGAAGGGAATACTCGAATTAAGACACAACAGGAAAAGTTCAGCGCGTTGTTATATTTGACGAAGATTAATGAGATGGATCCGATGAAAGCGATGCGCAGAGCGAATTTTGAAGATATGACTCCAATTTTTCCAAACGAAAGGTTGCGTCTGGAATGTGGTAAGACAAGCACAGCCATGCGTATTGTGGATCTTCTGTCTCCAATTGGAAAAGGACAGCGTGGAATGATCGTGTCACCTCCGAAGGCTGGTAAGACGACCTTGCTGAAGCAGGTGGCGTTGTCTGTACGTAAAAATAATCCGGAGATTCATCTGTTAATTTTGCTGATCGATGAGCGGCCGGAGGAAGTAACTGATATAAAGGAAGCAATTGAAGGCGATAATGTAGAAGTGATATACTCTACGTTTGATGAACTCCCGGAACATCACAAACGTGTGTCGGAGATGGTCATTGAGCGGGCAAAGCGTCTGGTAGAACATAAAAAAGATGTTATGATTCTATTGGATAGTATTACAAGGCTTGCAAGAGCATATAATCTTACGGTTCCGCCATCAGGAAGGACTTTATCAGGTGGTCTTGATCCGGCTGCCCTTCATATGCCAAAGAGGTTCTTTGGTGCGGCAAGAAATATGCGTGAGGGAGGAAGCCTTACGATATTGGCAACTGCATTGGTAGATACGGGAAGTAAGATGGATGATGTGGTCTATGAAGAATTTAAAGGTACTGGCAATATGGAATTGGTATTAGACCGCAAGTTATCAGAAAGAAGAGTGTTCCCTGCAATAGACATTCCAAAATCTGGGACAAGAAGAGAAGATCTTTTGTTGTCCAGGGAAGAGCAGGAGGCTGTGGATTCTATGCGCAGAGCATTGAATGGAATGAGGGCAGAAGAAGCGGTCGACAATATTCTGAATATGTTCAGTCGAACAAGAAATAATGCAGAATTGATTCAATTAGTAAAAAAGACAAAATTAATCTAGACAAGATACGATATTTATGATACAATGACAAAGCTGTTTAGAAAACGAAATTTAATTGCACATCGTGCATGTGACTAAATAAAGAAGAGGTGAAAATCATGAAAGAAGGAATACATCCAGCATATCATCAGGCAACTGTAACTTGTAACTGTGGCAATACATTTGTAACAGGATCTACAAAAGAAGATATTCACGTAGAAATTTGTTCTAAATGTCATCCATTCTATACAGGACAGCAGAAAGCAACTCAGGCTCGTGGTCGTGTTGATAAGTTCAATAAGAAATACGGAATGGACAAATAATATTTACAAGTATCGGGTTGAGGTTGATATAATCTCAACCCTTTTATGTTTATAGAAATAAAGGAGTTGTGTATGAAGTCATCAAATATTGGCGGACAGGCAGTGCTGGAGGGAATCATGATGAAGCATAAGGATGATTATGCTGTGGCAGTGCGCAAGCCGGATGGAGAGATTTTTGTACAGAAAGAGACTTATCAGAGTATTACGGGCAGATGGAAGAAACTGACGACAGTACCATTTGTCAGAGGAATCTTTAATTTTATTGATTCTATGGTACTGGGGATAAAGACATTGACGTTCTCTGCAAGTTTTTATGAAGAGGAAGAAGAGGTTCAGGAACTGACAGAAAAAGAAGCACAGAAGAAGGAAAAGCAGGAGAGCATTATTATGGGAATTACTGTGGTATTTTCCGTAGTCGCAGCAGTTGCAATCTTTATGGTATTACCATATTTCCTGTCTTTATTATTGAAGCCGTTGATTGCTTCCTATACTATCAGAACTGTCATAGAAGGATTCGTAAGAATAGGGATTTTTGTAGTGTATGTGCTTCTGATATCCAGAATGGAAGATATCCAGAGAACATTTATGTACCATGGGGCAGAGCATAAATGTATCAATTGTATTGAACATGGCTTGCCGCTTACAGTGGAAAATGTCCGTATCAGTTCCAGACAGCATAAGAGATGTGGAACTAGTTTCTTATTCTTTGTGTTGGCTATCAGTATTATTCTGTTATTGCTGATCAGAGTAGAATCTCCATTTATGCGGATAATTATCCGAATTGCTTTGCTTCCGGTAATTGCAGGAATCTCCTATGAAGTATTGAAACTGGCAGGATGCAGTGAAAACCCGCTGATCAACCTGTTCAGTAAGCCGGGACTCGCTATTCAGAAGTTGACAACAAAAGAACCGGATGACAGTATGATAGAAGTTGCGATACAGGCTGTGGAAGCAGTTTTCGATTGGAGAGCATATGAAGCAGAAAATTTTCACACTGCAGAAGATATATAAAGAAGGCGTTGCTGCACTGACAGAGGCTGGGATCGCAGAGGCTGCATTAGATGCGTGGTATCTGCTTGAATATGTGACAAATATCAGCAGAGTGTCTTATTATGGAGATCCTGAAAGAGAGCTTACAGAAGGTCAGGTAAGACAATATCGGGATTGCATTGCAAGGCGTAAAAGCAGAATCCCCTTGCAGCATATCACCGGTGAGCAGGAATTTATGGGATATTCGTTCTATGTTAATGAACATGTGTTGATACCCAGGCAGGACACAGAGGTACTGGTAGAAGAAGCGATAAAGGTAGTTCGTGCAGGGACACCTGGAATGAAAGTGCTGGACATGTGTACCGGCTCAGGATGTATCTTGTTGAGTCTCTTGAAATTATGTCCGGGAACTGTGGGAACCGGATGTGATATATCAGAAGATGCATTGAAGGTGGCAAAAAGAAATTCCGAGAGGTTGGAAGTCGCGGCAGAATTTGTACAGAGTAATCTTTTTGAACATATAGAAGAAAAATATCAGCTGATTGTATCAAATCCACCCTATATTCGTACTGCTGTTATCAAAGAACTTCAAGAGGAAGTCCGTTTTCATGATCCAAGGATTGCGTTAGATGGAAGAGAAGACGGTCTGTACTTTTACCGTAAGATAATAGAAGAAGGCAAAAGATATCTGGAAGATGGAGGATTCCTGATGTTTGAAATCGGTCACGATCAGGGATCGGATGTGTCGTATCTTATGGGAGAAAGTGGATATAAGGATATAAAAGTAAAAAAGGATTTGGCAGGTCTTGACCGTGTGGTTACAGGCATGTACAATAAAAGATAACGTGCGCAAGGGAAATGTCTTGCGTAAGGATAGATTGAGGAGGAAGAGTTATGTTTGACAAATTAGAGGATTTGCTCATTCGTCTGGAAGAGATATTGAGTGAGTTGCAGGAGCCGGATGTGGCCAATGACCAGGCCAGATTCCGTAAGCTCATGAAAGAACAGAATGAACTGACCCCCATTGTTGAGGCATATAAGGAATATAAAGCATGCAAGCAGACAATCGCAGACAGTCTTGAGATGTTAGAAGAGGAATCTGATGAAGAGATGCGTGAGCTTGCCAAAGAAGAATTAAATGAAGCGAAGGCAAGAGTAGAAGAACTGGAGAAAGAACTTAAGATTCTTCTGTTGCCAAAAGACCCGAATGATGATAAAAACGTTGTGGTAGAGATTCGTGCAGGTGCCGGCGGAGATGAAGCTGCACTTTTTGCAGCAGAGATTTATCGTATGTATCTTCATTACGCAGAGAGCAAACGTTGGAAAGTAGAATTGGTAGAGTGTGAAGAAATCGGTATTGGTGGTATGAAGAATGTTACCTTTATGATCAATGGGCAGGGTGCCTATTCGGTAATGAAGTATGAGTCTGGTGTTCATCGTGTACAGCGTGTTCCAGAGACAGAATCAGGCGGACGAATTCATACATCTACGATTACGGTCGCTGTGATGCCAGAGGCAGAAGACGTAGACATTCAGATCGATGAAAAGGATATCCGTATCGATGTTATGCGTGCATCCGGTAATGGTGGACAATGCGTCAATACCACTGACTCCGCGGTGCGTCTGACCCATTACCCGACAGGAATTGTAATCTACAGTCAGACGGAGAAGTCTCAGCTTCAGAATAAGGAAAAGGCATTCGCGTTATTACGTGCAAAGCTGTATGATATCGAATGTCAGAAGCAGCATGATGCGGAAGCAGAAGCAAGAAAGAGCCAGATCGGTACCGGAGACCGTTCCGAGAAGATCCGTACTTATAACTTCCCACAGGGACGTGTGACAGATCACCGAATCGGATTGACACTGTATAAGCTTGATAAGATTATGAACGGAGATATCCAGGAGATCATTGATGCGTGTATCGCAGCTGATCAGGCAGCGAAACTTGCAAATATGAATGAAAATGAATAGGATGAAATAGCAATACAAGATAAACCTTCCGAAAAATGCAGCAGAGGAAGGTTTTATTGTATTCAAAAGGGGAAAGATAATTTTTAACAATATTGTTGATAAAAAGGGGAATAAGATATGAACTTTAGAAAAAGAATGATGGCATCTATGCTGTTGGTTATCATGCTTTGTCTGATGTGTGTGACATCCGTGGTGGCTGAAGAGACGACATCTGTTGATTCGGATGGAGAGCAGAAAGTAAAAATATTATTTACTCACGACATGCATTCCCATCTGGATGCATATAAATCAGAGGAATCCGTCATGATTGGCGGGCTTGCTAAGATGAAGACGTTGATTGATGAAAAGAAAGCTGAAAATCCGGCGACGTTTCTGGTGGATGGCGGAGATTTTTCCATGGGAACGCTTTATCAGACCATTTATGAGACAGATGCAACAGAGCTTACGATGCTGGGACGCCTGGGGTACGATGTTACTACCTTTGGCAATCATGAGTTTGATTATCGAAGTGAAGGTGTCAGCAATATGTTTCATGCAGCTTTGAAAAATGCAGAGGAAGATTCATCGCTTCAACTGCCAGCTTTTGTATGTGCGAATATTGACTGGGCGAAGAATACATCTGAAGATAATGAACGGATTCACCAGGCGCTTGAGGATTACGGAAGTACACCGTACGTGATTGTCGAGCATGGAGGAGTAAGAATCGGTGTCTATGGTGTCCTGGGAGAAGATGCAGAGGACTGTGCGCCGGAGAGTGGGCTTACTTTTGAAAGTATAGTGGATACTTCAAAAGAAATGGTCGATCAATTGGAAAAAGAAGATGTAGATATGATCGTATGTCTTTCTCATAGTGGGACCAGTGAAGATGAAGGCAAATCGGAAGACGAACTTCTGGCAAAAGAAGTGCCGGAGATTGATGTGATCATCAGCGGTCATACTCATACGAAGTTAGAGGAACCGATTCAGAAGGGGGATACTTACATTGTGTCTGCCGGCTGTTATGGGGAGAATCTGGGAGAACTGGATCTGATCCAAAAGGAAGATGGACGATGGGAACTGGATGAATATCAATTGAATCATCTGGATGATTCGGTGAAAGAAGATGAAGCGATAACGACGGAACTTGAAAAATATAAAGAAAAGGTAGACGAAGAGTATCTGAAGCAGTTTGGCTATACATTTGATCAGGTGTTGGCAGAAAATAATGTAGAATTTACACAAAGAGATGATTTTGCGGAAGAATTAGAAGAAGATCCACTGGGAAGCATTATTGCAGATTCGTATATCTATGCGGTAGAAAAGGCGGAAGGAGCGGAATATAAGCCGGTGGATGTTGCAATTGCTCCTTCAGGAGTGATTCGTGACACTTTGCAAAAAGGAAAAGTAACAGTGTCAGATGTGTTTAATATCAGTTCATTAGGAATCGGTGCGGATCGTATTCCAGGTTATCCGTTGGTGAGTGTATATCTGACAGGAAAGGAATTGAAGACGGTCGCAGAGATTGATGTATCTGTGTCGCCAATCATGACGGCGGCCCAGTTATATCCAAGTGGAATGCGCTGGACTTATAATCCGAGCCGTATGATTCTGAATCGTGTCATAGAAGTTGAACTGTCACAGAATGTTCCATATACAGAAGAAAAACAGACGGAGGAGATTCAGGATGACAAGCTCTATCGTGTAGTAGCAGGTTTGTATTCTGCGCAGATGCTTGGAACAGTAGAAGATACATCAAAGGGACTTCTGAAAATTACACCGAAAGATGAGAATGGAAATAAGATTGAGGATTTTGAAGATTATATTGTGCACGACCAGAGTGGAAATGAAGTGAAAGAATGGTATGCACTTGCATCTTATCTGGAATCATTTGAGCAAAATGAGAAGGGTATATCACAGATTCCTTTTTATTACGGAGAAAAGGAAGGAAGAAAACTGGAAGATGACAGTAAGAATATTATTGAATTGGTAAAACAACCGAATAAATTTGCATTTATGTTATATGCCTTGATTCTTTTTATTGTGCTGATTATCGTGTTTGTTATAAGATTTATAATAAAAAGAAGAAAAAAGAAAAAAAATATGCTATACTAAAAAACGTTCAATGAAAAGAGAAAAGAAGGTAAAGTATGTTAGAGATACAATTTAAGAGAGCTGAACTGGAAGATAAAGAAATTATATCACATTATTTTAATCATCATACCAGCAGAAGCTGTGAAAGAACATTTGCAAATGTTTTTTTGTGGTCCAGGCAGTATCCGGTGAAGTGGGCAATCGTAGAAGATGCACTGGTGTTCAAGAGTGAAGATGAGACACATCTGGCATTCGCATATCCGGCGGGTGAACCCGCGAATGTGAAAAAAGCATTAGAAGTATTGATGCAGTACAGTAAGGAACGCAATGTTCCGTTTGCGATGTATAATGTGACACCGGAGTATTTTGCACAGTTAGAAGAATGGTATCCGGGAAGATTTCAGATTGAGTATGACCGTGATAGTGCAGATTATGTGTATGAATCTGAAAAACTAGCGACCTTGTCGGGGAAGAAGTTACATGGGAAGCGGAACCATATCAATAAATTTAAAGCAATGTATGAAGACAGATGGTCTTATGAAAGTGTAACGAAAGATAATATAGAGGAATGTTTTCAGATGGCTTTGAAATGGCGTAATCAGAACGGATGTGAAGATGACCCCGAGAAAAGAGGAGAAGTCTGTGTTACTATGAATGCCCTTCGACTGTTTGAAGAACTGGAACTTAAAGGTGGAATCTTAAGAATTGATGGTGAAGTTGTTGCTTTTTCGTTGGGAGAACCGATATGTTCAGATACTTTTGTTGTTCATATTGAAAAGGCATATGCAGATGTACAGGGAGCATATCCAATGATTAATCAGCAGTTTGTAGAGCATGAGTGTCAACAGTATCTATATGTCAACCGAGAAGAGGATACTGGAGCAGAAGGCCTGAGAAAGGCAAAATTATCCTATCGTCCCGTATTTATGGTAGAAAAGGGCGATGTAACAGAAAAAAACCAGAATAGAGAATAATACAAAGGAGAGAGAAAAATGATTGCAGAGAAAATGAAAAATATGGTAGCTAATAGTTCTGCTATTCGTGCAATGTTTGAAGAAGGAAACCGTCTTGCAAGCATCTACGGGGCAGAGAATGTGTTTGATTTTAGTCTGGGAAACCCAAATGTGCCGGCACCAGAGGCAGTAAAAAAAGCGATTATTGAATTGTTAGATGAGAATGATCCGGTTGTTCTTCATGGTTATACCAACAGTAACTCAGGATATGCAGATGTAAGAGAGACTGTTGCGAATTCTTTGAATGAGCGTTTTGGAACGAATTTTGAAGGAAAAAATATTATCATGACGGTTGGTGCTGCCGGAGGATTAAATGTAATTTTGAAAACTTTGATTAATCCAGGGGATGAAGTAATCACATTTGCGCCATATTTTGGTGAATATCGTTCTTATACCAATAACTACGATGGAGTCTTAGTGGAAATATCACCGAATACTGTAGATTTTCAGCCGAAATTAGATGAATTTGAGCAGAAGATCACACCGAAGACCAAGGCTGTTATCGTAAATACTCCGAATAATCCGACCGGTGTTGTATATTCAGAAGCAACAATCCAGAAATTGGCGGCAATCATGGAAGCAAAGCAAAAGGAATATGGTACAGATATTTATCTGATTTCAGATGAACCGTATCGTGAACTGGTGTATGATGGAGTGGAGGTTCCATATTTGACGAAGTATTATGCGAATACGATCGTAGGGTATTCATATAGTAAATCATTGTCTCTTCCTGGAGAACGTATTGGGTATCTGGTCATTCCAGATGAAGTGACAGATAGTGAAGATGTGTGTTCTGCAGCAAATGTAGCAACGCGTATTCTGGGATTTGTCAATGCACCTACATTGCAGCAGAAACTGGTGGCAAAATGTATCAATGAGAAGACAGACATCTCTTTCTATGACAGAAATAGAGAAGCTTTATACAATGGACTGAGAGATTGTGGATTTGAATGCATTAAACCAGAAGGTGCTTTTTATCTTTTTGTAAAATCTCCAATTGCAGATGAAAAAGAATTCTGCGCGGTAGCGAAAAAATATAATTTACTTCTGGTACCTGGAAGTTCCTTTGGATGCCCGGGTTATGTAAGACTTGCTTATTGTGTAGCTTATGAGACAATTATTAATTCACTGCCAAAATTCAAAGAACTGTCAAAGGAATATTTTTAACTACATAGCAAAGGATAAGAATATGAAAGCATTTGAAAAAAACATTCGTAAGGTAGAGCCTTATGTACCAGGAGAACAGCCTCAGAATAAAGTTGTCAAGCTGAATACGAATGAGAATCCATATCCACCGGCACCGGGAGTTGAGAAAGCTCTGGGAATGATGGATATGGACAGACTTCGTTTGTATCCAGACCCGACAGCAGCACCGTTGGTAAAAGAGCTGGCAAAATTCTATGATGTGAATCCAGATCAGGTTTTTGTTGGTGTGGGATCAGATGATGTGTTATCTATGTGCTTTCTGACATTCTTTAATTCAGAAAAGCCAATATTGTTTCCGGATATCACCTATTCTTTTTACAAGGTATGGGCAGATCTCTACAGGATTCCTTATGAATGCCAGAAACTGGATGAGAACTTCCGAATCAGAAAAGAAGATTACTATAAAGAAAATGGCGGTGTAATCTTCCCAAATCCGAATGCTCCTACGGCAATTTATGAAGAGTTGGATATGATTGAGGATATCATTACAAAGAACCAGGATGTAATTGTAATTATTGATGAGGCATATATTGATTTCGCGGAAGGGCATTCAGCAGTAGAATTAATTGACAAGTATGATAATCTGATCGTAGTTCAGACATTCTCAAAGTCTCGCTCTATGGCAGGAATGAGAATTGGATATGCAATCAGTAATCCGACATTGATACGTTATCTGAACGATGCCAAATATTCTTTTAATTCTTATACCATGAATCAGACTTCGCTGATCTGTGGTGCAGAGGCAGTGAAGGATAAGGAATATTTTGAAACAACAGTCCATAAGATTATTGAGACCAGAGAATGGGCCAAAGAAGAATTGAAAAAAATGGGATTCCAATTTGGAGATTCCAGGGCGAATTTCGTATTTGTTACGCATCCAGAGTATGATGCGAAAGAATTGTTTGAAGCATTGAGGGCAAATGGAATCTATGTTCGTTTCTGGGGAAGTGAAAGAATTGAACAATATCTTCGGATTACGATTGGAACCAGAGAAGAGATGGAGATTCTATTTTCATTTTTAAAGAAATACATGAACAAGTAAAAAGGAGAATTCTATGACAGAAACTTTAGTACAGGGAATTATTGATGCCCTTGGCGGAAGTGTAGGAAAAGAAGCCATTGTATTTATCATATCAATGATACCGATTCTGGAACTTCGTGGAGCACTTCTGGTCGCAGGACCATTACTGGGAGTTCCGGTGGCAAAAGCCATTCCAATATGTATCATTGGGAATATTATTCCGGTACCATTTATCCTGCTTTTGATTACGCCAATCTTTAACTGGATGAAGGGAACAAAAAAATTAAAACCGATGGTAGACAGATTAGAAGCCAAGGCTATGAGCAAAAGTGATAAGATTGAGAAATATGAATTCTGGGGTCTGGTACTCTTTGTGGGAATTCCGCTTCCGGGAACAGGTGCATGGACTGGATCATTGATTGCTGCATTACTTGGTGTAAAGTTTAAAAAAGCATTTCCAGCAGTTATCCTGGGAATCTGTATGGCTACGGTTATTATGTGGTTTATTTCTTATGTACTGTTAGGTGGAGTACATCTGCTGGGGTAGTATGAAAGAGAGTAAAGTTAAAACCCCCCTTTGTTGTGATTGAGTCATAACAAAGGGGGGTTTGTATGAACATTACTGAAAACAAGTTTTCTATCTTGCGCATAGAACAGTAGTGCGGACAACTGCAAAACCTTCATTTTCTTTTCTGTATGCATCTAGTGTTTCCTCAGATTTTACAGCCTCCTTAATAGTATGAATCTGAGCACCAATCACATATGCAAGATATCCAAAAAATAATATGCCTGTTAATATTAATGAACTACTCATGATAAAATCCTCCTTAAAAAAGTTTGTTAAATAATTATCTACCTGAATATTATTTTACCAGTATACCGGTGCTTCGTAAATGGGCAATGTGACAAAAAAATAACAAAATCATCTTGAGATTTGTTCATCATGCATGTTTGCCGGAAATGAAGATAAATTGTTCTTGTTATAGCGGCCTTGTCCTCTTTTAAAATTGATTATTGTATGGTAAAATATTAAGAAATATCAGAATAAGGAGTTATGGTTATGGAAAAATTATATGATGTAACAGCATTGGGTGAGATGTTAATAGATTTTACATTGAACGGACAGAGCGATCAAGGGAATAATCTTTTTGAGGCTTGTCCTGGAGGAGCTCCATGTAATGTACTGGCAATGTTAAATAAATTGGGAAGAAAGACAGCATTTATCGGAAAAGTAGGCGAAGATCAGTTCGGACGTCTGTTAAAGGGAACGATTGATGAACTGGGAATCGAGACGAAAGGACTGGTTCTGGATCAGGAGATTCACACAACACTTGCGTTTGTACATACATTTCCGGATGGAGACAGAGAATTCTCTTTTTATCGTAAACCGGGAGCAGATATGATGTTGACAGAAGATGAGGTGGATTATGATCTGATTCGCCAGTCAAAGGTATTCCATTTTGGAACCTTATCTATGACGGGCGAACCAGTTAGAACTGCAACAAAGAAAGCGTTAGAAGTGGCAAAGGAAGCTGGATGTCTGATTACATTTGATCCAAACTTACGGCCACCTCTTTGGGAGTCTCTGGAGGAAGCAAAAAAGCAGATGGAATATGGATTCCAGTATTGTGATGTTTTGAAGATTTCAGATAATGAGATTCAGTTTATATCCGGCATGGAAGATTATGATGACGGTATTCGCTATTTGCAGGAAAAATACAATATCCCTTTGATATTCCTGACTATGGGCAAGGAAGGAAGCCGTGCATATTACAAGGAGATGAGAGTCGAGCGCAAAGGTTTCCAGGTAAAGGCAATTGAAACGACAGGTGCTGGAGATACTTTCTGTGGATGTTCCATTCATGGTGTGTTGACACATGGATTGGAGAATTTAGATGAAGAGAAACTTGGTGATATTCTGACATATGCCAATGCGGGTGCAGCTTTGATTACAATGAAGAAAGGCGCTATTCGTTCTATGCCAGAACCAGAGAATATTTCAAAATTATTAGAGGAATAATCAGACCATGAGATTACGCAGAATGCTGGCTATATGGGCAGCGAAGATAACGGAGAAGATAAGTGTTCATGTGTTTCACCGTCAGGGAGTGACATGGGCCGGAAAAATTGCATTAAAGATATATCCTACTATATTAAAGGAATTGGCAGGACAGGTAAAAAACGATATCTTTATCGTATGCGGAACGAATGGTAAGACGACAACAAATAATATGCTCTGTGCGGCGATTGAGGCAGAAGGATATAAAGTGATCTGTAATCATACCGGTTCTAATATGCTGAATGGAGTCGTGGCAGCATTTGCTCTGGGAGCTGGGATTGGAGGCAGCCTAAAAGCAGATTATGCGTGTATAGAGGTAGATGAAGCCTCTACCAGAAGGGTGTTTCCGCATTTTAAACCAGATTATATGGTGTTGACCAATCTGTTCCGAGATCAATTAGATCGATATGGTGAGATTGACATAACCATGAATATTTTAAAAGAGGTCATGCAGCAGGCTCCAGATATGAAAGTTATCGTAAATGGAGATGATGCGTTATCCGCATACCTTGCAATGGACAGTGGAAATCCATTCGTTACTTATGGAATCAGTGAAAAGGTCATGGATGACAAGGATTCTCATGAAATCAGAGAGGGGCGTTTCTGTAAGCGATGCGGAGCGCAACTCCATTACAATTTCTATCATTACAGTCAGTTGGGAGATTATGCTTGTACAGGCTGTGATTTTAAGCGACCGGAGATTCAGTTCAATGGTTCGGAGATTGAAGTTGGGGATCATTTGGCATTTACAGTTGAAGGGAGAAGACTTCAGGCGAATTATAAGGGCTTTTATAATGCTTATAATATACTGGCTGCATATTCTGCAGCCAGAACGGCTGGCCTTAAGGTAGAGCATTTTAATGATATGCTGGCCAGATTTAACCCGGAAAACGGACGTATGGAACAGTTCATGATCAAAGATACCCGGATTGTACTGAATCTTGCCAAAAATCCGGCAGGTTTTAACCAGAATATATCTGCCGTTATGCAGGATGAGACCTTGAAGGATATTATCATTGTTATTAATGATAATGCACAGGATGGGACGGATGTATCCTGGCTGTGGGATGTAGATTTTGATCGTTTCAAAGAGGCGAACATTAATTCTATTACAGTCAGTGGGATTCGGTGCCATGACATGGGATTGCGGATGAAATATGTGGATATTTCTTCTATGTTGGAACCTGATGTTGGAAAGGCGATCTGCGAACGTGTAGAGAATGGCTGCGGCAATCTCTATGTGTTGGTGAACTATACAGCGTTGTTCAGCACCAGAAATGTGTTAAAGAAACTGGAAGGAGATAGATAATGGATACGAAGGACATGAAGATTACCATAGGACATCTCTATCCGGATCTTTTGAATCTGTATGGAGATCGCGGAAACATTGCCTGTATGATGCAGCGATGTATATGGCGAGGGATTGAAGCAGAGACTATTGAATTCAATACTGGGGATTTGATTGATTTTTCTAAGCTGGATATTGTACTTCTTGGAGGTGGCTCTGACCGAGAACAGGCCATTGTGTGCCACAATCTGTTGGAGATTCAGAGTCAATTCAAAGAATATGTTGAAGATAATGGCGTTGTGATAGCTGTCTGTGGAGGTTATCAGCTCCTGGGCAAATACTATAAAACAGATGCTGGAATGATAGAAGGTCTGAATCTTGTCGATATCTATACAGAACAGGAAGAAGGACGTCTGATCGATAATATTGTTTTGCAAAGTGATTTGGTCAAGATGCCGGTAGTGGGGTTTGAAAATCATGGAGGAAGAACGTATATTAATGATAATCAACCATTTGGTAAAGTGCTTTATGGAGCAGGAAATGATGGGAAGAGCGGATATGAAGGGGTTGTGTATAAGAATGTAATCGGAACATACCTACATGGTCCTCTGCTTCCAAAAAACCCGCAGATATGTGATTACCTGATTCAGAAGGCATTGGAAAGAAAATATGGAACAGTGGAATTAAGTCCGCTGGATGATAGTCAGGAAAATATGGCTAACGAATATATTTATCATAGATTTGTAAAGGAATAGAAACAAGAAACCAGCGGATATTATAGCTGGTTTTGTTTTTCATCACGCAATTCTAAAAGCTGAATGTAGGTAAAAAGATCCTCTTTTGAGCGTGAAGAAAGATTGTGATATTTTGATAAAAGTTCCTGGTCGTCAATCGAAGATGTGCCTGATTGAGACAAAGAGAGAACGATAGTTTCATCATCATCAAGGAGATAATCAACAGACACATGAAAAAGATTAGCGAATGCGGTCAGCTTTTCATGAGAGGGCTGACGATTTTTTGTTTCATAACCGGCAATTGTTGATCGTGCAACATTTATGCGCTTTGCAACATTATCTTGCGTCATATGATTTTCAAGGCGTAATGTTTTCAACTTTTCGGAAAATGACATGGCTGCAACCTCCTTAATATATTTGGTATATTTTACCAATTGTTGCGAAAAAGAACATAAAAAGTGCCGAATATCAACAAATAGTTGCGCAATGGAACATATGTGCCAGATATGGTTTGTAAGACCGGAAGAAAGGAGAGACACGATGAGACAGGAAAGATTTAAAATGGAAAGAGAAGGACTGGTGGAGGAAGGGCAGGAAGTTGAGATCAGTGAGAGAAGTGCTGTGACAGGACAATATACTTATCTGGTTGAGCCTTCCATTGCAATGTCAGGCATCTATCGTACAGGCAAGAGAATAAAGGCGCGCAAGGGAATCATAAAAAAAATAGAAAAGACAGAGAAAGGGTTTTATCTGTTGGTAGAGGTGGAGGAATAAAGAAAACTCCCCCGTTGACACCAGAGAAAAAAGCACCTATAATTTAAGACGAACACAATAATAAAGACGAGAGGAACTGGATAGATGATAATAGCAAAAAATGACGAAGCAAAAAGAAGTAAGATCTGGAGGATTGTTACGAGTGTTTCATCTGTCCTGATTATAATAATAGCTATTTTTCTTCTGACGAAATTATTTACAACGAATCCATTGGAAGGTGATTGGGCAAGTGATGATGGGAATCTGAATATGTCTATCAAGAGTAATGGTAAGATGTCGGTTACGATTTCGGAAGTTGCAGATGTCAGTGATGTGAAAGTCAATATGAATTATACAATGGACAAAGAGGAAAAGACGATTATAATTACGGCAGATGAGTCAGAACTGAAAGATATGGCAGAAAAGTCAGATGGTCAGTATACAGAAGATGCGTTGGAAAATGCACTGGATTCCATAGTAGATACTTTTGATTACAGTGTAGATCAGGGTCAGTTGACACTGACAGAACGCGAATATGGCGATCAATTGATATTTATACAAGAGTAATACAGACACACACCCCTCTATCGAAGCAAGGTGATTGATAGAGGGGTTTTATCATTAAGTGGCAAGATTTATAAGGAGAGGTGAAAAGTATATGTGGAGAGATCAGACAAAGAAGATACAGATTGGGAATGTATGTATTGGAGGCGGCTGTCCAGTCGCTATTCAGTCGATGACGAATACGAAGACGGAAGATGTAGAGTCAACAGTAAAGCAGATTCAAGCGCTTGAGAAAGCTGGATGTGAGATTATCCGATGTGCTGTTCCGACGATGGAAGCAGCTGAGGCACTTGCCAAGATAAAAGAACAGATTCAGATTCCGTTGGTGGCGGATATTCATTTTGATTACCGACTTGCTATTGCAGCAATTGAAAATGGTGCAGACAAGATTCGTATTAACCCGGGGAATATCGGTGATGAAAGCCGTGTAAAGGCAGTTGTAGATAAGGCAAAGGAATATGGTATACCTATCAGGGTTGGCGTAAACAGTGGTTCGCTGGAAAAAAATCTGGTGGAAAAATACGGGGGTGTTACTGCCCAGGGACTGGTGGAAAGTGCCATGGATAAAGTGCACCTGATTGAAAAAATGGGATATGATAACCTGGTAGTAAGTATCAAATCATCGGATGTCATGATGTGTGTCAAAGCGCATGAATTGATTGTAAGCGAATGCCCATATCCATTACATGTAGGAATTACAGAGTCAGGAACGCTGCTTGCCGGTAATATCAAATCATCGATTGGTTTGGGACTTATCCTGAATCAAGGAATCGGGGATACTATCCGTGTATCTTTGACAGGGGATCCAGTAGAGGAAATCAAGTCAGCAAAATTAATTCTTAAGACACTCGGTCTTCGAAAAGGTGGGATTGAAGTAGTTTCCTGTCCGACTTGCGGAAGAACGAAGATTGATTTGATTGGACTGGCTAACCAGGTTGAACAGATGGTAGCGGATATTCCTCTTGATATTAAAGTGGCAGTTATGGGTTGTGTTGTGAATGGCCCTGGAGAAGCGAAAGAAGCAGATATAGGTATTGCCGGCGGTATAGGGGAAGGATTGTTGATCAAAAAAGGGGAAGTTGTCAAGAAAGTAAAAGAAGATCAATTATTAGAGACATTAAGACAGGAGTTGTTACACTGGAATGAATAAACCGTTCTTTGAAGTATTTCCAACCTTAAAAGTGAATCAGGAAATCCAGATGTTGTTTGAAGGTGTGGAAGTCAGTAAAGTGTCTACGAATACAAGCCGAGACTTCATTAAAATATATCTGTACAGCCAGCATCTGATTCAGAAAAAATGCATTTATGAAGTGGAAAAAAGAATAAAAGAGCAGTTATTTGGACGCAGTCATATTCAGGTGGAGGTCAAAGAGCAGTACGAACTTTCGGAACAGTATACCCCGGAGAATCTGATGAATGAGTATTTTGACAGTTTTCTGTTGGAATTGAATGAGAGAAGTGTGGTTGAGCGAAGCATGCTCCAGGGAGCTGAGTATGAATTTGAGGAAGGAAATATTCTTTGCCTGAAGTTAAAAGATACGATTGTGGCAAAAGGAAAGAAAGAATCTCTTTCAAATTATCTGATAGATGTGTTCCGGGAACGGTTTCAACGTCCGATTGAAGTGAGAGTTCTGTATGAAAAACCGAAGGAGAGCCAGTTAAAATACAACAATGCCAAGATTCAGCAGGAAATTGAAGCAATCATGGAGCAGGCAGAGGCGGCTCGCGAAGAAAAAGAACTGAAGAAAAAGGAGAAAGAGTCTTCTGATAAAAATCAGGCAGAGGTGGTGTCAAAAGCTTCTGGAAATGAGAAGAATCTGAAGAAAAAATCAAATTTTGATAATGGGAAAAGAGACAGATTCTCTTATAATAAGCGCAATTCAGATGATCCGAATCTGATATACGGAAGGGACTTTGATGATGAGACAATCGAGCTTAAGCAGGTAGTTTCAGAGATGGGAGAGATTACGATTCGAGGAAAGGTTATTAGTTTCGATACACGTGAACTTCGAAATGAAAAGACTATTATCATGTTCGCCATTACTGATTTTACAGACACAATCATGGTAAAGATGTTCGTAAGAAATGAACAGCTTCCTGATGTGCTGGCAGAGATAAAGCCAGGAGCTTTTTTGAAAGTAAAAGGAATTACCAATATCGATAAGTTTGATGGAGAGCTGACGATTGCGTCTATCGTTGGAATCCGTAAGATCAGTGATTTCACAGAATCCAGAAAAGACACAGCGCCGGAGAAAAGAGTAGAATTGCACTGTCATACGAAGATGAGCGATATGGATGGTGTAACTGAAGTTAAGAATCTTCTGAAGCGTGCCCACGACTGGGGGCACAAAGCTCTTGCAATTACAGATCATGGAGTGGTGCAGGCATTCCCGGATGCCAATCATTATATAGAATCATTAGATAAAGATGATCCATTTAAAGTCATCTATGGAGTAGAAGGATATCTGGTAGATGATCTGACCGATGTGGCGGTGAATGAAAAAGGGCAGTCTCTGGATGATGCTTATGTAGTATTTGACCTGGAGACTACTGGATTTAGCCCAATCAAAGATAAGATCATTGAAATTGGTGCGGTGAAAGTTGAACAGGGAAAGATTACAGACAGATTCAGTACATTTGTGAATCCGAAGATTCCCATTCCTTATCAGATTACACAGCTGACCAGTATTACAGACCAGATGGTTATCGATGCGCCGGACATTGAGACCGTTCTCCCGCAGTTCCTTGAGTTTATCGGGGATGCTGCTCTGGTTGCTCATAATGCATCTTTTGATGTTAGTTTTATTGAACAGAATTGTCGATATCAGGATATGATACCGGACTTTACTTCCGTAGATACAGTAGCGATGGCAAGAATCTTGTTGCCGACTTTGTCAAAATACAAATTAAATGTGGTGGCAAATGCGCTTCATATTTCTTTGGAAAATCATCATCGTGCAGTGGATGATGCACAAGCGACAGCAGAGATATTCGTGAAATTTGTAGAGATGTTGAAAGAGCGAGGGATATATAACCTTACAAAACTCAATCAATTTGGCTCGCATAATGCAGATGCCGTGCGAAAATTGCCGTCATATCATGTGATTATCCTTGTGCGTAATGAAGTGGGAAGAGTGAATCTATACCAGTTGATTTCTAAGTCTCATCTGGAATATTTTGGGCGGCAGCCAAGAATACCGAAAAGTGAACTTTCAAAATATCGAGAAGGCTTAATTGTTGGAAGTGCCTGTGAAGCAGGAGAGTTGTATCAGGCGATTTTAAATGATAAGTCCGAAGAGAAAATTGCCAGAATCGTGAATTTTTATGATTATCTGGAGATACAGCCTCTTGGCAATAATCACTTTATGATTGCCAGTGACAGAATAACAAAAGTACAGAATGAAGAGGATTTAAAGGAAATAAACAGGCAGATCATACAGTTGGGCGAACGGTTTAATAAGCCGGTGGTCGGGACTTGTGATGTGCATTTTATGGACCCGGAGGATGAGGTGTACCGGCGGATCATTATGGCCGGAAAAGGATTTACGGACGCGGATGAACAGGCACCGCTTTATCTTCGTACGACAGAGGAGATGCTAGAGGAATTCGAATATCTGGGTTCGGCCAAAGCAAAAGAGATTGTAATCGATAATCCGAATAAGATTGCAGATATGATTGAGAGGATTACACCTGTACGCCCGGATAAATGTCCTCCAGTCATCCCGGATTCTGATAAGATGTTAAGAGAAATCTGTTATAATAAGGCGCATTCCATGTACGGAGAAGAACTGCCTCCAGTTGTAACGGAGCGGTTGGAAAGAGAGTTAAATTCCATTATATCTAATGGATTTGCCGTTATGTATATTATTGCACAGAAACTGGTATGGAAGTCGAACGAAGATGGATATCTGGTGGGTTCACGTGGATCGGTAGGTTCATCGTTTGTAGCTACAATGGCAGGTATTACGGAAGTAAACCCATTGAGTCCACATTATTATTGTCCAAAATGCCATTACAGTGATTTTGATTCTGAAGAGGTGAGAGCATTTGCAGGAGGCTGCGGATGGGATATGCCGGATAAGAACTGTCCGGTTTGTGGAGAGAAACTGGTAAAAGATGGATTCGATATTCCGTTTGAGACATTCCTTGGATTTAAGGGGAACAAGGAACCGGATATCGACTTGAACTTTTCTGGTGACTATCAGAGTAATGCCCACAAATATACAGAGGTCATCTTTGGTGCGGGACAGACGTTTCGAGCCGGGACCGTTGGAACGTTGGCAGATAAGACGGCATTTGGATATGTAAAGAATTATTTTGAAGAACGTGGACAGGGAAAACGAAAATGTGAGATTGACCGTATTGTGCAGGGATGTACCGGAATACGAAGAAGTACCGGGCAGCATCCAGGCGGTATCATAGTTCTTCCGTTGGGGGAAGAAATCAATTCATTCACGCCGGTACAGCATCCGGCCAATGATATGACGACAGACATTATTACTACACATTTTGATTACCATTCCATTGACCACAACCTGCTGAAGCTGGATATTCTCGGTCATGATGATCCTACGATGATTAAGACGCTGGAAGAATATATTAATTCTCCGGCGATGGATAATGAATACAATGAGACGGATCATCGTTTTGTTGCCACAGAGATACCGTTGGATGATAAAGGCGTGATTTCGCTGTTTCATGATACATCGGCATTAGGAATCAAGCCGGAAGATATCGGAGGATGTCCGGTGGGATGTCTCGGAATACCGGAGTTTGGAACAGATTTTGTAATTCAGATGGTTGTTGATACAAAGCCGCAGACATTGTCAGATCTGATTCGGATATCAGGACTGTCTCATGGAACCGATGTGTGGCTGAATAACGCCCAGGAACTGATCAAAAGTGGAAAAGCAACGATTTCTACAGCTATATGTACTCGTGATGATATTATGACATATCTGATCAATAAAGGAATGGACAGTGAAGAATCGTTTACGATTATGGAACGTGTCCGTAAGGGAACAGTAGCGAAGGGAAAGTGTAAAGAATGGCCTGAATTTAAGAAGGACATGGCAGAACACAACATACCGGACTGGTATGTCTGGTCATGTGAACAGATCAAATATATGTTCCCGAAAGCACATGCAGCAGCCTATGTTATGATGGCGTATCGAATTGCATATTGCAAGATTAATTATCCACTGGCTTATTATGGAGCATATTTTGGAATTCGTGCAGATGCATTTTCTTATGAAATTATGTGTCAGGGAAAAGAAAAGCTGCAGTATTATATTGACGATTATAACCGGCGCTCCAACTCTCTAAGTAAAAAAGAGCAGGATACCATGAAAGATATGCGGATTGTTCAGGAAATGTATGCGAGAGGTTATGAATTTGAACCGATTGATATTTATAAGGCAAAAGCTACAAAATTCCTGATTATTGACGGAAAACTGATGCCCCCGTTCAGTAGTATTGATGGAATGGGAGAGAAGGCTGCGGAAGCAGTGGAAGAGGCTTCCAAAGATGGGCCATATCTGTCTAGAGATGATTTCCGACAGAGGACCAAGGCAAGTAAAACGGTGATTGATTATATGGCAGAGCTTGGAATCCTAAGTGGGTTGCCAGAGTCAAATCAGCTGTCATTGTTTGATTTATAAAAATTAGGAGGACTAGGTCATGAGCATAAAAAAGCAGTATAAAGGAATTTTGTACATCGTGTGTTCAGCGTTCTGCTTTGCGCTTATGAATATGTTTGTACATATGGCAGGTGATCTGCCATCTATACAGAAAAGCTTTTTTCGAAATTTTGTGGCGGCAATTTTTGCCGGAATTATTTTGGCAAAAGAAGGAATTCCGTTTCGGTGTAAGAAGGAGAATCTAAAATATATGTTTCTTCGATCTATTTTCGGTACATTGGGAATTCTGTGTAATTTTTATGCAGTGGATCATCTGGTATTGGCAGATGCCTCTATGTTGAATAAAATGTCGCCATTTTTTGCGGTATTATTTAGTTTCTTAATTCTAAAAGAAAAAGTAAAGGTTTTGCAGGCGTTGATAGTAGTTGGAGCATTTGTCGGCAGTCTGTTTGTTGTAAAGCCGACGGTGACGAATATGGATCTGTTTCCATCCTTAATAGGGCTTCTGGGAGGAATTGGAGCAGGAATTGCTTATACAATGGTGAGAAAACTGGGAGAGGCAGGAGAAAAGGGACCATTTATCGTGTTCTTTTTCTCGACATTTTCCTGCCTGACAACATTACCATGGCTTTTGTTCGATTATCATCCCATGACGGCAGAGCAGATTGTGATATTGCTTTTGGCAGGCCTTTCGGCAGCAGGTGGACAATTCTCTATCACAGCAGCTTATTGCTACGCCCCGGCAAAGGAAATCTCAGTATATGATTATTCACAGATTATCTTTTCCGCAGTATTGGGATTTGTTGTATTTGGACAGTTTCCGGATATGCTGAGCTGGTTGGGATATGGAATCATATGTACTATGGCGATACTTATGTTTTTGTATAATAAAAACCGTAGTAGTGATTAATCCCTTTATGATGGATTTCAAGAACCAATCAATGAAGGAAAGACGATAATAGTTCAGGAGGAATAGAATGAACCCATCTCAGATTACGGATTGGTGCCATGAGATTATTCGCTCTCAGGTGCCGGAAGAAGGTTTCTATATTGATGCGACCATGGGAAAAGGAAAGGATACCCTATTGTTATGTCAGATGGCAGGGCATAATGGGAAAGTACTCGCGTTTGATGTCCAGGGACAAGCCCTGGAACAAACGCGAAAGCTGTTGGAAGAAAACCATGTAGCGGATCGTGCCAGCCTGATCTTAGACGGACATGAACATATGGATCAATATGCTGAAGAAGAGTCTGCAGATGCGATCTGCTTTAACTTTGGTTATCTGCCTGGCGGAGATCATAATATTGCAACTTCTGCTGATACCAGTATCGAAGCGATTCAAAAAGGGCTGAAAATCTTAAAACATGGCGGTCTGATGAGTCTGTGCATCTATAGCGGTGGTGATACCGGGTTCGAAGAAAAAGAAAGGATACTGGAATTCCTGAAAAAGATTCCTGCCAGAGAATACACAGTAATCGTAAATGAATATTATAATCGCGAAAACCATCCGCCCATACCAGTATTCATCTACAGAGCCATACGGTAGATCTTGGCGATATCTTCTCGGTTCAGCACTTTCACTTTTCCGATGGTGCGTGTGTTTTGGAAGCTGCATTTGTCTGCCAGTTCCTGAATCTGTTCTTCGGTTGGTTCAATGCCAAGTTCCCGAAGGGAGGTTGGCATGTCTACACTGCGGTAGTAGTCTTCCATGGCTTCGATGCCGGCAAGAGCAGTTTTTTCCAGATTATCATCGTGTGGAACCATCAATACATTTTCTGCCAGTTTAGCAAATCTGTCTGCCCGGTCTTTGTAGACATAGCGAGCCCAGCTTCCCCATACAGCAGCCAGTCCGGCACCGTGAGTGACATCGAACATTCCACCAAGTTCATGCTCTAACTGATGGGATGCCCAATCTCCACCATCGGTTCCGCAGCCGGTTAGTCCATTATGAGAAAGGCTTCCTGCCCACATAACTTCGGCACGGGCCTCGTAATTTGTCGGATCTTGCTTTAAGATTCTAGAGTTTTTCATGACGGTACGGATCAGTGCTTCGCTGATTCCATCCGTCATTTCCATATTCGTGCTGTGATTCAGATAGCGTTCCATAGTATGCATCATAATATCTACACATCCACTTTGCGTCTGATAATCGGGAAGTGTATAGGTCAGTTCCGGATTCAAGATTGCAAATTTGCAGCGGCAGTAGTTACTGCTGTATCCGCGTTTGATCCATCCATCTTCGTTCGTAATAACAGAAGAATCACTCATTTCACTGCCGGCAGCAGAGATCGTAAGAATGGTGCCAATTGGAAGACAGGCAGAAGCGGTACGTTTCTTTGCGTAAAAATCCCAGACATCGCCTTCATTGGTAAGACCATATCCGATTGCTTTGGAAGAATCAATGACGCTTCCACCTCCAACGGCAAGAATAAAATCTACACCTTCTCTTTGGCATAATTCGATTCCTTCGCGTACTTTTGACAATCTTGGATTGGGAACAACTCCGCCTAATGTAGTATATGCGATACCTTCGGCTCCTAAAGAGGTATATACGCGGTCTAAAAGTCCGGAACGAATGACACTTCCGCCTCCATAATGTACCAGAACCTTTTTACAATTCTGTTCTTTGATCAGTTTTCCCACTTCGTTTTCGGTCCCTTTTCCGAAAACGACTCTGGTAGGTGCATAATAGTTAAAATTTTGCATATATATGATCCTCCTTATTTATGGCTTGATTTGCTTAAAATATTAAGGTATTTTAAACGTTTTTTCAATTCTTATTTTCAGGTCATATTGATGAATGGTATAATAAGGCAGAATGATTTGGAGGAGGAATAATATGAGAAGAAAAGATCGTGAAGTGACAAATTCCGTAGAAATACAGAAAATATTAGACACATGTAAGGTGTGCAGACTGGGATTGGCTGGAGAAGACGAGGTCTATATTGTGCCAATGAATCATGGGTATACATTTGAAAATGGTAAATTGGTTTTGTATTTTCACGGAGCAAGAGAAGGCCGGAAAATAGAGATGATACAAAAGAATCCACAAGTTGGGTTTGAAATGGATTGTAATCATGAGTTGGAAGAAGGAAAACTGGCCTGTCAGTATAGTTATATTTATGCCAGCGTGATTGGAAGTGGTAAAGCAGAAATAATTGATGATCCTGATCAGAAGCTTTGTGCGCTTTCGGTTATTATGAAACATCAGACTGGAAAAGAGTTTGAAGAATTTCAGACAAATCCAAGGCTTGAGAAAGCAGTTGCAATTATTCGGGTTGAAGTAAATGAATATACATGCAAAAAGCATATGAGAGATTAAAGAGAGAAATCATATATATTTTGGTAAATTAATGCTTTAAACAGCAAAAGTATTATGATATACTATTAAAAGACGAGTCGAAAATTCCTCGAATTTGTGAAAAATTACCTATATATGACTATAAAAGGAACAGAAAGATATGAAAGGGTGGATTTCTAGAATGTCAGAAACGAAAAAAGTAATTATGCTTGGCAATGAAGCAATTGCCAGAGGAGCGTATGAGGCGGGTGTAAAGGTCTCTGCGGCATATCCTGGCACACCAAGTACAGAGATAAGTGAATGTCTTGTTCAGTATAAGGATGATTTGTATTGTGAATGGTCTCCGAATGAAAAGGTTGCAACAGAGGTTGCAATTGGAGCATCTGTGGCAGGAGTACGTGCGATGTCCTGTATGAAACACGTTGGATTTAATGTGGCAGCAGATCCGGCTTATACAGTCTCTTATATGGGCGTTAATGGAGGTCTGATGATCGTAGTTGCAGATGATCCTGGATTATATAGTTCTCAGAACGAACAGGATACAAGAATGGTTGCACGTGCGGCACAGCTGCCGGTAATAGAGCCTTCTGACAGTGCAGAGGCAAAAGACTTTGTGAAGATTGCATTTGAATTAAGTGAGAAATATGATCGCCCGTTTGTATATCGTACAACGACAAGGCTTGCTCATTCTCAGGGAATCGTAGAGTTACATGAGCGTGAACAGGTTGAAGATAAACCTTATGTGAAGGACATCAAAAAAACAGTCATGATGCCAGGCAATGCAAAATTGCGTCATGTTGAGATTGAAAAGCGGAATTTGGAATTGGCAGAAGCTGCCAATACACTTCCAATTAACAGGGTGGAGATGAACGATACCAGGATTGGTGTGATCACCAGTGGAATTCCGTATCAGTATGTAAAGGAAGCTTTACCGGAAGCTTCTGTGCTGAAGCTGGGAATGGTCAATCCGCTTCCGAGAAAATTAATTGAAGACTTTGCATCAAAAGTCGAAAAACTTTATATTGTAGAAGAATTGGATCCTGTGATTGAAGAACAAGTGAAGTCCTGGGGAATCCAGGCTGTCGGGAAAGAGATATTCACGGTACAAGGTGAATATAGTGCGAATATGATTCGTACGGCGATTCTTGGAGAAAAATTAGATATTGCTGCACCGGCACCGGCACCGGGAAGACCGCCGATCTTATGTCCGGGATGTCCGCATAGAAGTGTTTATTATGTGTTAAATAAATTAAAATTACATGCTGCAGGAGATATTGGATGTTATACATTGGGAGCTGTTGCACCTCTGAGTGTTGTTGATACTACAATATGCATGGGAGCAAGTATTTCAAGTCTTCATGGTATGGAGAAGGCAAAGGGAAAAGAATATATTAAAAACTGGGTTGCTGTCATAGGAGATTCCACGTTCTTACATACAGGAGTTAACTCTTTGATGAACATGATGTATAACCATGCAACAGGAACCGTCTTGATATTGGATAACTCTACAACCGGTATGACCGGACATCAGGATCATGCGGCAACAGGAAAGACCTTGCAGGGAGATCCTACTTATGCAATCAATATTCCAGAACTTTGTCGGGCTATTGGAGTAAAGAATGTAGTTGAAGTAAATGCATTTGATATTGATACACTGGAAAAAGTGGTAAAAGAAGAAGTTGCAAAAGATGAAGTGTCTGTAATCATTACCAAAACTCCTTGTGTACTTCTCAGTAAAGCAAAGAAGCCATTATATATTGCACATGAGGATAAATGTAAAAAGTGCGGTATGTGTATGAGACCAGGTTGTCCGGCGATGACGAAGAACCCGGATGGAACGATACATATTGATGATACGATGTGTACAGGATGTGGACTTTGCAAGAGCCTGTGTAAGTTTGATGCGATTGAATTAGTAAAGGAAGGTGACCGGTAATGGCAACGAAGAATATTATGATCGTCGGAGTCGGCGGGCAAGGAACCCTGTTGACCAGCAGAATTTTAGGAGGACTTGCCATCGAAGGTGGATATGATGTAAAGCTTTCCGAAGTACATGGAATGGCTCAGAGAGGCGGAAGTGTCGTAACATTTGTCCGTTATGGTGAAAATGTAGCAGAACCTATCGTAGAAGAGGGACAGGCTGATGTCATCATAGCGTTTGAACGTTTGGAAGCATTACGATATGCACATTTCCTTAAGAAAGATGGAGCTTTGATCGTGAATGACTGGAGAATTGATCCGATGCCTGTTGTAATAGGCGCGGCGCAATACCCGGAAAATATCATCGAGATGTTGCGTAAGGATCATAAAGTTTATACTGTAAACGCAACAGAAGAATCTAAAAAACTGGGGAATCCAAGAGTATTTAACCTTATTGTGTTAGGGATTGCGGCTCAACATATGGATTTTACAAAAGAACAGTGGTATCGTGTGATTGAAAAAACAGTACCGCCGAAGACGATTGATATAAATAAACAGGCATTTGATGTGGGATATCAATTATAAAATAAGAAAGAGGAGAGGAGAAAAAGAAAATGGCTAGAGTAGCGTTGGAAGACTGGAAGGAGCAGATCCGTGATCCAAAGATTGAATGTATGAGCAGAGACGAAATGCGGGCTCTGCAAAGTGAGCGGTTGGTAAAGCAGGTAAAGAATGTATATGATAATGTGGCATTCTATCGGAAGAAAATGGATGAGATGGGGATTGAGCCTGGAGATATCAAAGGAATTGAAGATATTAATAAGCTCCCATTTACGACCAAGGAAGATCTGAGAGATAACTATCCGTTTGGGCTACTTGCAGTTCCACAGGAGAAGATTGCCAGAGTGCAGGGAACATCTGGAACAACTGGTAAACTTACCTTGGCATCTTACACACAGAATGATGTAGATGTATGGGGAGAATGTGTGGCAAGAGCACTTACTATGGCAGGCCTTACAGCTGCAGACCGTCTTCATATCTGTTATGGATATGGACTGTTTACCGGTGGTATGGGACTGGATCTTGGTGCCCGTGCACTGGGCTGTATGTCAATTCCAATGTCATCTGGTAATACAAAACGTCAGCTGATGTGTATGGAAGACTTTGGTGCAACTGCATTCGCATGTACGCCTTCTTATGCATTATATCTGGCAGAAGCAGCTCAGGAGGCGGGAATCGTTGACCGTTTGCAGTTGAAGGCAGGTATTAATGGTGCAGAACCATGGACAGACGAGATGCGCTTGAAGATTGAAAGTGGTCTGAATGTTAATAGTTTCGATATCTATGGACTGTGTGAGATTACTGGACCAGGTGTCGCTATGGACTGTATCCATCATAAAGGACTCCATGTATACGAAGATTACTTCTATCCAGAAGTTTTGAATCCGGCAGATCAGACAGCATGTGCAGATGGAGAGACTGGAGAACTGGTATTTACGACTCTTGCGAAGGAAGGTATGCCACTTCTCAGATATAGGACCAAGGATCTGACCAGCATCGATCACAGTCCTTGCGAATGTGGAAGAACACTCCCAAGAATTCAGAAATTTACCGGACGTACCGATGATATGAAAGTTATCCGTGGTGTCAACGTATTCCCAACTCAGGTTGAGGCAGCACTTCTTTCTATCGGCGGCGGCGTAGCACCTCATTATATGATGATCGTGGATAGAGAGAATAATCTGGATGTACTTACTGTTATGGTAGAAGTGGATGAAAAATACTTCTCAGATGAGATCCGCAAACTGGATGAACTGAAGAATAAAGTGGCAGCAGTTCTGAAACAGGCACTTGGAATTGCAGTAAGAGTTAAACTTGTAGAGCCTAAGACTATCCAGAGAAGTGAAGGCAAGGCAAAACGTGTAATTGATAACAGAGAACTGTAAAAGGAGGAGTATAGAATGGGTATGAGTAATACAATTCAGCAGTTGTCAGTATTTTTGGAAAACAGAGAAGGACGTCTGGATGAAGTGTTAAAAGTCCTGGCAGATAATGATGTCAATATTGTTGCACTAAGTCTGGCTGATACATCCGATTATGGAATGCTTCGTATGATCGTGTCAGATCCGAATAAGGGACGTGCAGCTTTGAAAGAAGAAGGAATTACAGCGATGTTAACGGATGTAGTTGCTCTTCGTGTTCCACATGCAACAGGATCTCTTAGCAAAGCAATGCATCAGATCGTAGATGGAGAAGTCAATGTTGAATACATGTATGCATTTGCAAATGGAAGTGATGCTGCAGCGGTAGTAAAGAGTGATGATCCGGCAAGAGTTATTGATATTTTGAAGGGCAGTGGATTTGATGTATACAGTGCGGATGAAGCATATACCGCAAACCAATAAAAGAATCCAAAGGAAAAACTAGAATGAGCATAGACAGAAAAAAAATAGCATTATCCATGCTCCGGAATTCACAAGTTATATACGTCATCATGTCTCAATGTACACATCTGCCTTATGTGGCGTGTGACACTGAGACATATGATGACGAGATTTTCGTTTATTTTACCGAAAAAGAAGCGAAAGAAAAGGCTGGTCAACTGATAAAAGAAAAGAATCCGGTGCAGATTTTAAAAGTTGAGAATAAGAGCTTCTTGGTATTTTATACAAGTCTCTATTCAATGGGAGTGAATTGTCTGGTAGTGGGTGATGGTACCTCTCAACGAACCGCAGTACAATTAGATGAATTTATTCATAGACATTCGGTTGAGAAACTGCCAAAGGGGCAGGTTCGTGTGGAAAATCCTGAATTTCATCTGACAGCAATTTATTTTGTACAGGAACTGCGCAAGCAACAGAATTCCGAACAGAATGCAGAAATGACAAAAGAATTGAAAGAACTCAATGATGAGATGCTTGTGCATTTCAGGGAGGGACGATTTATTCTTGCAACACAAGAAGACAAAGGGATTCCAATCTTAAAACAGAAGGATGGCCAAGTATATCAGCCGCTATTTACGGATATACAGGAATTTCAAAAATTTAACCGAGAAAATAAGTTCAAGGCATTAGTGATTGATTCTGATAAAATCGTAAATGTCCTTTCAAAAGAGAGTGTTGGCGTTGTAGTCAATCCTTTCGGTGTGAATGTTCGATTTCAAATAGCGAGGAAAGATATGAAAAAGACCAGATAACTTTAGTTATCTGGTCTTTTTCATAATCTTCATTGCATGTATAGCTTTTAGATATCTAAATTAAAGTGCGAATTTGCATATATAAAAGGTACATTCAATATGTGATTAATTCAAATTAAAGCTTCGTTACATTAACAGCCTGAGGACCTTTTGCGCCTTCGGTTATGTCGTATTCCACAGCTTGTCCTTCTTCAAGGGTCTTAAAACCTTCCATGTTTAAGCCGGAATAGTGAACAAAAACATCGTTGCCAGATTCATCAGAGATAAATCCATAACCCTTTTGGTTATTAAACCATTTCACTGTACCTTTCATCATTGCACCTCCATTTAATCTTATTATGAAAAAATCTATAAATATATTTTATAAATTTTGCCATATTAGATTAGCACATATTTATAAAAGAGTCAATGCATTTAAAATTATTTTCAATATTTTTTACAAAAAGTGTCGAAAAAAATTGTTACATGTATCATTTTTCGGTATAATAATTAATAGATATTTTGCATGAAAGAATTGGAAATGTTGAGGGATAACAGTCTCTTGACGAAATGAACGGAAGCGTGTAAAGTATAATTGCATGATTGAAAGCTTCTATAGCTGTAAATGAAACGTAGAGGGAAAAAATATGATTACATTAACGGGGAAAAAGGTATCTGAAGGAATTGCTATAGGTAAACTATCTTTTTATAAAAGAGATTCAAAAGAAATTCGTCGCATCTATGTGAAAGATGTTGAGAAGGAAGTGCAGCGTTTTCAAAAAGCTCGTCAGAAGGCAGTATTTGAATTAGAGAATTTGTATGACATGGCGTCAAAAGAAGTAGGAGAAGCAAATGCCGCAATTTTTGAGATGCAGCAAATGATACTGGAAGATCAGGAATTAAAAGATAAAATAACGAATATCATCGTAGAGCAGAAGCTGAATGCAGAATATGCAATTCAGAGTGCAGTAGAAAGTTTTCTTTCGACAGCATCGACAAGTGAGAAGTCTTACATACAAGGGCATGATGCAGATGTGAAGGATGTGGCAAATCGAGTTCTGCGTATTCTCTCCAGAATATGGAAAGATAAGATGCTGACGGATGAACCGTTTGTTCTGGCAACGGGGGAATTATATCCGAGTGAAGCTGTTCAGCTGGATAAGACAAAGGTCCTGGGATTTGTAACAAGATATGGAACGATTAATTCTCATACGGCAGTTTTGGCACGAACCAAAGGGATTCCTTCTGTTATAGGACTTGGAGAAGCTTTGAAAAAAGATTATGAAGGAAAGACCATTATTGTAGATGGATTCGAAGGAAAGGTCTATATTGAACCGGATTATACGACTATCACAAAGATGAAGCAGAAGCAAGATGCTAACCATACACATGTACAGAATCTGGAACGCCTGAAAGGAAAAGAAAATATTACCCAGAGCGGTCAGAAGATAGATGTCTGTGCGAATATCGGAACAAAAGAAGATGTCGAAAATGTATTACGCTGCGATGCGGGAGGAATTGGCTTGTTCCGCAGTGAGTTTCTATATATGGAAAATGGAACGAAGCTTCCGACGGAAGAGCAGCAGTTCCAGGTATATAAGCTGGCAGCTGAATCTATGGGGACTAAGAAGGTAGTTATAAGGACTGCAGATCTTGGCGGGGATAAGTTGGCAGAGTGTCTGGATCTCGGGGAAGATGATAATCCGGCAATTGGATATAGAGGTATTCGTGTATCGCTGGATAAAGAAGAGATATTTAAGACACAGCTTAGGGCAATCTTAAGAGCTTCTGCGTTTGGTAATATTTCTATTATGCTTCCAATGATCACATCGATTGAAGAGGTGACGATGGCAAAAGAAATGATTGGAAGAGCCAAGAAGGAACTACGCAATGAGAAGACAGCATTCAATGAAGAAATTCCAATCGGTGTCATGATTGAGACACCAGCAGCGGTTATGATTAGCGGAGAACTGGCGCGGGAAGTTGATTTCCTTAGTATCGGGACAAACGATTTATCACAATTTACGCTTGGTATGGACAGACTGAACAGTAAACTGGAAAGATATTATGATCCACATCATCCGGCATTGCTGAAGATGATTCGTATTATTACAAATAATGTTCATCTGGAAGAAAAACATATCAGTATCTGTGGAGATCTGGCAGCGGATTTGGAGATGACAGAGTATTTTATTCAGATAGGAATTGATGAATTATCGGTGGCTCCGAATCAGGTACTTAGCCTTCGCAAGAAGATAAGGGAAATTCAATAACATAGAGAATAAGAATCACTGTAATGTCACAAGATATTTGCAGTGATTCTTTTTTGTTCTAAATTCATTTACTTTATCCGGTTATTTTGCTAGAATAATATATGTTATTAATTTGTCGAATGAGAGAAACAAAGGAGGAGAAAGATGTTAGAGAAGTTTTTCAAATTAAGTGAAAATGGTACAGACGTAAAAACAGAAGTCGTTGCTGGTATTACAACATTTATGACGATGGCTTATATTCTTGCTGTAAATCCAAGTATTTTATCTGCAGCAGGAATGGATCAGGGAGCTGTCTTTACAGCAACGGCACTTGCCTCTTTGATCGGTACATTGTTGATGGCCATTTTTGCAAACTATCCATTTGCATTGGCACCTGGTATGGGATTGAATGCATATTTTGCATATACAGTTGTCCTGGGAATGGGATATAGCTGGGAGATTGCACTGACAGCGGTATTTGTAGAAGGTATTGTGTTTATTATACTTTCTCTTACGAATGTACGTGAGGCGATTTTTAATGCTATTCCAAAGAATCTGAAGGCAGCAGTCAGCGTTGGTATTGGTTTGTTTATTGCGTTTATCGGTCTGCAGAATGCGAATATTGTAATTGGAGGTGCTACACTTCTGCAGTTATTTTCATTGGATGAGTATAATGCAGTGAATGGGGTAGAAGCTACATTTAATGACGTAGGAATTACGGTTATTCTTGCAATTCTTGGTATTCTTATTACTGGTATTCTTGTTATTAAGAATGTTAAGGGCAATATTCTCTGGGGAATTCTGATCACATGGGTTCTTGGAATCGCTTGTCAGTTTGCCGGTTTGTATGTCCCGAATCCAGAATTAGGATTCTATGGATTGCTTCCAGACTTCAGCGGCGGATTATCGATTCCAAGTATTGCACCGATTTTTGCAAAAATTGATTTTAGCGGTATTTTCTCTTTGAATTTTGTTGTTGTTATTTTTGCATTTTTATTTGTAGATATGTTCGATACAATCGGAACTTTGATTGGAGTATCTTCGAAAGCAGATATGCTGGATGAAGATGGGAAGTTACCTCGCATTAAAGGAGCACTTCTTGCAGATGCGGTTGCTACGACAGCAGGAGCAGTTCTTGGAACATCTACGACAACAACATTTGTTGAGAGCGCGTCTGGCGTATCTGAAGGAGGAAGAACAGGACTTACAGCAGTAACCACAGCAATTTTGTTTGGCCTTGCATTATTCTTGTCACCAATCTTTTTGGCAATTCCTTCATTTGCAACAGCGCCGGCATTGATTGTTGTTGGGTTCTATATGTTAACGAATGTTGTAAATATTGATTTTAGTGATATTGCAGAAGCTTTGCCATGTTATATCTGTATCGCATCAATGCCATTTTTCTATAGTATTTCTGAAGGTATCTCTATGGGAGTTATCTCATATGTAGTACTGAATGTTGTAACAGGAAAGACAAAAGAGAAAAAAATCAGTGCATTAATGTATGTGTTAGCAGTATTATTCATATTAAAATATCTGTTCTTATAAGATAGAAGCGAAGAAGAATTGCGGGGCCATAATATGGGAAAAGAGTATTTGGAGATGCCGATTGTAAGAGCGATTGCTGCTGCCAGAGAAGTTGGCTGGGTGAATCCCAAATTACAATCATGGATTGAAGCAAAAGATACACTTGGAATCACGATGGAAGATATTGACGATGCAGAAGCGAGACTGCAGCGCTTCGCACCGTTTATTATGAAGAGCTTCCCGGAAACAATAGAAACAAAGGGAGTCATTGAATCTGTCTTGACACCGATACCGGCAATGCAGGATTATCTGAATGAAACCTATGGAGATGCCATTCAGGGAAAACTCTTTTTGAAGCAGGACAGTCATCTTGCTGTTGCAGGTTCCATTAAAGCCAGAGGCGGCATCTATGAAGTTTTAAAGCATACAGAAGAACTTGCATTGGAGGCAGGATTGATTACGCCAGAGGATGACTATTCAAAACTGGCTTCAGAAGAGTGCAGAGAATTTTTTGGTCTGTATACGATACAAGTGGGATCTACGGGCAATCTTGGTCTGAGTATAGGCATAGCCAGTGCGGCTGTAGGTTATAGAGTAATCGTGCATATGTCAGCGGATGCAAAGCAGTGGAAAAAAGAGCTGTTGAGAAGTCATGGTGTACAGGTTATCGAGTATGACTCTGATTATAGTGAAGCGGTAAAAAATGGGCGAAAGGAATCAGACGCGAATCCGAAAAGCTATTTTGTAGATGATGAAAATTCAAAAAACTTGTTCCTGGGATATGCAGTCGCGGCAAAAAGATTGAAAGCACAATTGGAAGAACAAAAGATTGTTGTGGACGAAAAACATCCTTTGTTTGTATATATTCCATGTGGTGTAGGCGGGGCTCCAGGAGGAATTACTTTTGGATTAAAGGAGCTTTGGGGAGATAATGCACATGTTTTCTTTGTGGAGCCGACACAGGCTCCGTGTATGCTTCTTGGAATGACAACGGGACTTCATAATGCAATCTGTGTACAGGATGTTGGTTTGACAGGTATTACACATGCAGATGGCCTGGCGGTAGGCCGTCCCTCAGGTTTTGTCGGAAAGGTAATGGAACCACTATTAAGTGGGGAGTTTACAGTAGAAGATAAGTGGTTATATGAATATATGCGTGCACTTTGTAGGACAGAGGATATCTTTATTGAACCAAGTTCTTGTGCAGCATTTGAAGGTCTGTTAAAATTAATGCAATATGAAGAAACCAAAAAATATGTGGAAATACATCATCTGTCTGAAAAGATGGATCAATCGTCACATATTGTATGGGCGACAGGAGGAAGCCTGGTGCCAGAAGAAATTCGGGAAGAATACAAGAAGACATATCTTGATTAGAACAGGGAAATATAAAGAAAAGCGTATTCAGAAAAATGAATACGCTTTTCTTTATATTAGTTAGAATAAAGTTTTAGATAACATCTTCACGACGGATATAACCAGGATTATCAGGTGTTCCGATAATCTCTTTTGCATGAATAATCTTAGCATGCTTGTCAACTACCTGGCAGTCAATGGTGATATCTTCGCCAATCTGTGTGCCTGGTAAGATAACACTGTTTTTGACAACAGCCCCTTTCTTGATTATACATCCACGTCCGATTACAGAATTCTCAATGGTACCTTCAATCAGACATCCATTGGATACAACGGAATTTTTAACATTTGCCGTTTCAAAATACTGTGTTGGGCAAGAGTCGTTTGTTCTGGTATATACCGGCCAGTCTTCATCAAACAGAGTTGTTGCTGTCTTAAAATCAATCAAAGAGATATTTGCATTGTAGAAACTGTTCAGGTCTGTAATAGATGCAAAGAATCCACGATGGGAAACGCCACGTACATCCAGTTCATTACATGCATAATTAATAGTATCTGCTAATGTATACATGGAAGAAATAGATTTTGCTTTTTTCACCAGATCGATAAACAGTTCCCTTTTCATAATATATGTATCCATGAAAATGTTTCTGTTTTTTGCAGTTCCACGATTTGGTTCCAGGGACAATACACCTTTCTGTCGGTTTAAATTCAAAGTATTACAATTCAGGAAAGAGTCCTTGGCATTGTCTACAGAATGATATAGTAATGTAATGTCTGCTCCAGAATCAATGTGTGTTTTAAGCAGAGTATCAAAATTAGCAGAATATACCATATAACTTGGGGCAATAATTACGTAAGGATTATGTGCCCGTTCAATACATTCCATATTTTCTGAAAAAGCAGCGATATCAGTGTTATATAAATCATTTTCTGCTTTTGGGTCAGTGAACAGGATATGTAATTTACCACGCTTGGAGTTGATATTATAGTGACGTCCAGTTCCAAGGTGTTCAGTCAAGGAACGCGGTTTTCTTCTAATGTATACTTGAATACGGTCAATTCCACTATTGCTCATGTTAGAGATAGGAAAGTCGATCACACGGTATCTTCCTAAGAAAGAGAATGCACCAATCGGGCGATAGTCCTCCAATCCATTTACCCAGATGTGATTTCCGGAAAAATTAACAATACCTAATGCATCACACATATTATTCTACCCCCTTTACACGTTTTGCAACAAGCTCAATGTGCTCGCTGTCAGCGCTTCCGACAACAGCGCCTTTTCCAATCTTAATTCCGTCAGCAACAAGTGCACGTGTGACAACAGCACCTTCTTCAACTTCAACGCCTGGCATTAGTACGCTGTCAATAATCTTGGCACCTGCTCCGACTTTTGCACCGGTAAACAGGACAGAATTCTTTACTTCACCTTCGATTCTGCAACCCTGAGTAATAAATGCACGTTTAATTGCGGCATCAGGTCCGATATAATGAGGCAAAGTTGTAACATCTTCCGTATAAATCTTCCATGTCGGATCATTCAGATCAAGCTCGTTATTCTTGTCCAGAAGATCCATATTTGCTTCCCACAAAGAATCGATGGTTCCTACATCTTTCCAGTAACCTTTGAATTTGTAAGCATAAAGAGTTTTATTATCATTCAGGAGCTGTGGAATGATATCCTTACCAAAATCGTGATTAGAATCTGGATTCTTCATGTCAGCAACCAACAGTTTGCGAAGCAGCTTCCAGTTAAAGATATAGATACCCATAGAAGCAAGGTTGCTCTTAGGATGCTCTGGTTTTTCTTCAAACTCTACAATACGTCCGGTCTCATCGGTGTTCATGATTCCAAAACGGCTTGCTTCTTTCATTGGAACTTCGATTACAGCGATAGTTGCGTCTGCATTATGTTCCTTGTGAGCAGCAAGCATTCTGGCATAATTCATCTTGTAGATATGGTCACCGGAAAGAACGAGGAGATATTCCGGTGAATAGGTATCGATAAAGTCGATATTCTGAGAAATAGCATCTGCAGTTCCACGATATACATCCAGATTGGCATCTGCTTTCTCACGTGGTGGAAGTACATATACGCCACTGTCTTTTGCATCCAGACCCCAGCGACCACCGGCAGCTACATAACTGTTCAGCAGAATAGATTCATACTGTGTCAATACTCCGACAACATCAATACCACTGTTTGCACAGTTACTTAATGGGAAGTCAACGATGCGGTATTTACCACCATATGAAACGGCCGGTTTTGCAACTTTGTTGGTTAATTCATGCAAGCGAGACCCCCGACCACCAGCTAAAATCATCGCTAACATATTGTTTTGTTTCATAGTGAGTCCTCTCTTTCCATTTGTGTTACATGTTATTAAATATTATACAATTTTTTGTGAATTCTTTCCATATTTTAAATCAAAAATATGCAAAATTCGTAAAATTTTTTTGATTGAAATGGAATATCTGAGAAAGATTTTCAAATTAATGTGTAATTTAGAGATTTGCATAAAGAATTGATATCTTGAAGTTGATTATAATTTCAGATATACTGACAATTAAAATGAGAATTAAAAGAATAGTGGAGAAGAAAAAGTATGAATTTACTGACGATGGAGCATATTATCAAATCTTACACCGATAGAATCCTCTTGAACGATATAGGATTTAGTATTAGCGAGAATGAAAAAATCGGAGTGATCGGAATTAATGGAATGGGGAAATCAACTCTGCTGAAAGTTGTAGCGGGTATCGAACCTTATGATTCTGGGAAAATCAGTATGAGGAGCCAAGTGAAGATATGTTACCTTCCACAGACTCCGGTATTTGAAAGTGGAACGACCGTATTAAAAGCAGCAGTAGAAGGAAATATCGATGAAATGAATCAGTGGACCGTCGAAGCAGATGCAAAAGCGATGTTAAATCAGTTGGGATTTACGGAATATGATGAGAAGATAGAGCATATGTCAGGCGGTCAGAAGAAGCGGATTGCGCTAGTAAATGCACTTTTAACATCCGCAGATATCTTGGTGTTAGACGAACCTACAAACCATTTAGATAATGCAATGTCTGAATGGCTGGAAGAATATCTGATTCAGTTCAGAGGAGCAGTTTTGATGGTCACACATGATCGTTATTTTTTGGATCGTGTTGTAAATAGGATCGTAGAAGTAGATAATGGGAAATTATACAGTTATCCGGGGAATTATTCAGAATTTGTGCGTTTAAAAGAAGAACGTCAAAATATGGCACTTGCAACGGAACGAAAGCGGAAAAGCATGCTCAGAACAGAATTGGAATGGTTAAGTCGGGGAGCAAGAGCAAGAAGTACCAAGCAAAAAGCCCATATTGACCGTATAAAAGCAATGCAGGAGATTCAGGATATTCAGGAGGAAAAGAGAGTTTCCATGAGTTCTGTTGCTTCACGGATGGGGAATAAGACGATTGAACTATCTGATATTTCTAAGTCATATGGAGAGAGAATCTTAATTAAGAATTATAATTATATTTTTTTGAAAAATGACCGAATTGGCATCATTGGTCCTAATGGCTGTGGAAAGACAACGCTTCTTAAGATTATCAATGGAATTATCCGGTCAGATACAGGGACCGTAGAGATGGGACAGACAATCCGGGTAGGTTATTTTTCACAGGAAAATGAATATATGGATGATTCTGAGAAAGTGATTGATTATGTAAAGGAAGTCGGGGAATATATTACGACTCCAGAAGGAAAGATTACTGCTTCACAGATGCTGGAGAATTTCTTGTTTGACGGAGCTATGCAGTGGTCCAGAATTGAAAAGCTTTCGGGAGGGGAGAAGCGGAGACTGTATCTGCTTCGTGTGCTGATGAGCTCTCCGAATGTCTTGATTCTGGATGAGCCTACCAATGATCTGGATATCCAGACGTTGACAATTCTGGAAGATTACCTGGATCGGTTTGACGGAATTATCATTATTGTATCTCATGACAGATATTTTCTGGATCGCACGGTAAATCGAATTTTTTCATTTGAGGGAGAAGGAGAGATTCGTCAGTTTGAAGGAGGATATTCAGATTATCTGATTCGTAAGGAATTAGAAGCTGTTCCAGAAGAAAAAGTGTCTGCCGGAAAAGCTGAGAAAGCTGATAAAGATGCGAACAAAGATGCATGGAAACAGCATGAAAAGAAAATAAGATTTACTTATAAAGAACAGAAGGAATTTGAATCTATTGATGATGATATTGCAGAATTAGAAGGGGAAATAGAAAAACTGGATCAGGAGATTGCACAGAATGTAACAAATTCTTCCAGATTAAATGATCTGTTGAAGGAGAAAGAACAGATAGAGCAGGCATTGGATGAGAAGATGGACCGCTGGGTATATTTAAATGATCTGAACGAGCAGATTAAGCAGATACAATAGTTTTTTGAACGATAAATCAGGCAAGTTTTGTAAAAATCTTCTTACATCAAAAAATTGAGCATGATATAATATTTATGTATCAGAGACTTAAAAATAACTCCAGACAGGAGGTAAATATGTTTGAGATAGGAGATTACGTAGCACATTATAAAGAAGGTGTCTGCGAGGTAACGGCCATTGGAAAATTGGATATAAGCTGCTCAGATAAGAAGAAAAAATATTATACATTGAAGCCCTTATATGATGCTGGCGGAACACTTTATACACCTGTAGATAATGAGAAAAATCAAATCAGAAAGATCATAACAGAAGAAGATGCACATGCATTAATTGGCGATATGCCTAATGTTGACACTCTGTGGGTGCCTGATGAGAAGCGAAGAGAAGCATTATACAAAGAAGCATTGTTAAAAAATGAATGCAGGGAATGGGTCGCAATCATCAAGACTTCTTATCTGCGTAAGATGAAGCGTCTGGCATCTGGTAAGAAAGCAATTAATGTCGATGATAAGTATTTGAATATTGCAGAATTTTTCCTGTATGGAGAGTTGGCAGTGGCTCTTGGAATGCCAAAAGAAAAAGTGAAAAGCTATATTGTAGAACATGTAGGAGCATAAGAAATAAAAGACTGCCTGAATCTGTTTGAGATTCAGGCAGTCTTTTTAACATCTGGTAATATGAATGCGGAAGCTTTCGTATTCTGCCTTGGCAAAAGGAAGCAAAAGTCCGCCGTTCATCAGTACATCTCCAGGATATTTCTTCCCATCGATCAGATAAGCACTGTGCGGATCCAGTCCTTTTAATTTGATATAATTTCCAGGACCATTGGGATGAATCTGTAAAGATACAATACACAGAAGGGCCTCGCTTTTATCTTCGGCAACAAATTCCCAGCTATGATAGCTTTGGGCTTCTGAGGGATCTGTCAGCCGATAGTAATTACCATTCTGGATTAAAGAATCATAGCTTTTGAATTCTTTGATCTGAGCTTTTACAAGAGCTTTTTCTTCATCGGACATTTGATTTACGTCCAATTCATATCCAAAAGTTCCTGACATAGCAACAGTTGCTCTGGTGTTCAGAGGAGTTATGCGCCCAGTCTGCTCATTAGGACATTTTGAAACATGAGATCCCATGGTGCTGACAGGATAACCGAAAGAAGTTCCATATTGGATGCTGAGGCGTTCAATAGCATCTGTATCATCACTGCACCAGATCTGCGGTGTATAATATAACATTCCGGCATCAAATCGTCCGCCTCCTCCGCTGCATCCTTCAATCAAGATATCAGGATAACGCTGAATCAGTTTTTCCAACATATCATATAAGCCCAGAATATAGCGATGGGCGACTTCTCCCTGCCTTTTGGCGGGAAGCTTAGCACTGTATATATCAGAAATACTGCGGTTGAAATCCCATTTCAGATATTCAATTTTGGCAGAATCCAGAACTTGGCAAATATGAGTGAAAATATAATCCCGGACATCTTCCCGGGAGAAATCCAGTACCAACTGGTATCGAGAACGACAAGGCGCCTTACCAGGAACCTGAAGAGCCCAGTCAGGATGTGCGCGGTATAGATTGCTGTCTTCGTTGACACATTCAGGTTCAAACCAGATGCCGAATTTCAGGCCTAATTTGTGAATCCGCTCAGAAAGCTCGCCAAGTGTGCAACCTAATTTCTCTTCATTGACGAGCCAGTCACCTAGTCCGGAGACGTCCAGGTCGCGCTTGCCAAACCATCCGTCATCCATGACGAAGAGCTCGACGCCTAGTTCGGAAGCATCTTTTGCCATCTGGACTAATTTATCCCCGTCAAAATCAAAATACACGCCTTCCCAGCTGTTCAGAAGGATCGGTCGTCTAGCTGTTTTGTATTTGCCTCGGCATAGATTATTGCGGTATGCTTTATGATAGATATGCGACAGATTGCCAAGCCCACAGTCAGAAAAAGCCATAGCAGTTTCGGGTGCATAGAATTTTTCACCGGGTTTTATACAATAATAAAAATTATCAGGATGAATGCCCAGGAGAATCCGTGTCTGATCATATTGATCATATTCTGCAAGGCCTGAGAAATCTCCGCTGTATAAAAGTGAAAATCCATAACAATTACCGGTATCTTCCGTTGTGTCTTGCTCAGACAGAATGAAGAAAGGATTGTATTGGTGGCTGGAAGTTCCACGGGTGCTTCCGATGGACTGAATGCCATGCTGCAGAGGAGATTTTTGGTGCGTGCGTTCTTTTACATGTCGCCCATAGAATGTATGAAAATTAAAGTTTCCATGCAGATAGTCTACACAAGTACTTTGTATATTTTCAAAATAAAGATCATCACTACAGTGATTTTCAATACATACTGCTCTTGTGATAATGTCCAGATTTTCAAGAACTCCATAGTATATATGAACATAAAAACAGTGTCTGGTATCTTCCAACGTGATGATGAGGGTATATGCCTTTGTGTCTTCCGTTGCATAGATAGCGGGAAGCCCAGGAAGAGAATACTTACCATTTAGAATCTGATAACTGTAGTATCGAAGCTCACAAGCATTGGAACCGTCAGGATAACGGACTTTTAATGCCGTAGAGCGGTAGTCTCCGCTTCCATAGACGGGATACTCTTGTGGCAATGCGTCTAAGGAATAGGTCCTTTCGTTTTCCGTTTCATAAGGGTTCCCGGAAAAGCCCCTGTCTTCGTATGTAATCAGATAAGAATAGTCAAAAGAGGTTCCGTTATTGCCGAACCAGGTATGGAGTAATACTCCATACCTGTCGGCTTTCATCTGGTACATGCTATGGTCTGTCTGTAGTGTAAATATTCGTTTTGTATCGTCAAGTAAAATTGCCATATATACG